>JAHIOK010000161.1 GCA_018895315.1 Actinomycetota bacterium
ATCACTCGTAACGAAGCGACTCCACGGGGTCGGCGCGGGCGGCGCGGGCGGCCGGAAGGGTTCCGGCGAGGAAGGCGATGCCCATCACCACCAGGATGATCGTGGCGATCGACGCCGGGTCGAAGGCGATCAGGGTGAGCCCGTTCAGCCCCGACAGGAGTCCTCGGGCGAGCACCTCGCTGAGCGCCGATCCGACAATCATCGCGATGCCCGCCCCGATCGCGCTGCCGAGGAAGCCGAGGGTCACCGCCTCCAGGCTGAACAGGGTGAACACGCGCCCCGAGCCCATGCCCATCGCTTTCATGAGTCCGATCTCGCGAGTGCGCTCCTGCACCGACATCAACAGGGTGTTGACGATGCCGAAGCTCGCGGCGAGCAGGGCGATGATGGCGAAGGCGTTCAGCACGAGCACGATCCCGTTGATGACGGTGGTGATGGTGCCGAGCTGGTCGGCGACGGTGGTGCCGGTGAATCCCGCGTCGGTGAGCCGCGCCTTGAGCGCATCGATCTGCGCCGTGCTCGCGTTCGAGGCAAACGTGATGGTCGCCTGCGAGTACCGATCGGCCTGATCGGACGCGAGCCCCGTGCTCTGCGCTGTGAACAGCGCCGTGCTGAGCGCGTCATTGGGCAGGATGCTCGCGCCGGTGCCCGCGGTCAAGGACTGCTGCGTGACACCGACGACCGTGGCATCCACGGTGTGCATCGTGCGGTTGGCGTCGGTGATCGCGATCTGCACGGTGCTGCCGATCGCGGCGCTGTCGGAGGAGAACCCGAGCGGAGTGACGTAGCTCTCGGGAATGGCGACCTGCAGCGCGCCCGAGGTGGCATCCGGTTCGACGCCTGCGGCCAGCAGCGTGGTTTGGCCCGGGACGAGACTGCTGACGCTCGCGACATAGCGGGTGCCGCCGTCGAACTGGATGTAGTTGGGCGTGATCGAGCGGGTCGCGTGCACTTTCTCCACACCGTCGATCGCAGTGATCGTGTCGATGTCGCTCGAGGTGAGGGCGATCACGGTGGACCCGGTGATACGACCGCTCGAGATCGAATCCGGGTTGTATTCGACCGGTCCCGACGCCGGCCCCGTGGAGCCCGCCTCCACTTTCGTGACGGTCATCGTGTCGGATGCCCCGACCGCGGTGACCGTTTGGTCGATGTAGGCGTTGATGCCCGTACCCAAGCCGCTGGTGAGCGTGAGGGTGAAGGCTCCGACGAAGATCGCGAGGATCGTGAGGATCGATCGGGTCTTCGCGCGGAAGGTATTGCCGATGGCGGTGCTCACCAGGTCGAGGGCGTTCATGCCGCCACCCCCGTCGTGAGGGTCTCGACGAGTTGGCCGTCACGCACGAAGATGCGCCGATCGCAGCGCGCCGCCAGGTCTTCGTCGTGGGTGACGACGATCAGGGTGATGCCGTGCTCCCGGTTGAGAGTGAACAGGATGTCTTCGACCACGGCGCCGGTGTTCGAGTCGAGGTTTCCGGTCGGCTCGTCGGCGAAGATGATGCGCGGGTTGTTCACCAGAGCCCGCGCGATGACGGCGCGCTGCTTCTGCCCGCCCGAGAGATTGACGGCCCTGTTCTTCGCCTTGTCGGCCAGCTCGAGCTGCTCGAGTGCGGCGATGCCGCGACGGCGTCGCTCAGCCCGGCCCACCCCCGCGATCTTCATCGGCAGGATCACGTTCTCGAGCACGCTGCTCGCCCCGGTGAGGAAGAACTGCTGGAAGACGAACCCGAACGTCTTGTTGCGGGTCGTGTTGAGCTTCTTCCCACGCAGGGTTCGCGTGTCGATGCCTTCGAGCATGAGAGTGCCCGAGTCGGGGGCATCGAGCAGCGCGAGCACGTGCATGAGCGTCGATTTTCCCGACCCCGACTTCCCGACGATCGCCACCGACTCCCCCTCGCGGATGTCGAAGCTCACACCCTTCAACGCCTCGAAGCGGTTCGCCCCCTTGCCGTACGACTTGTGCACGTCACGCGCCGAGATGATCGGCGTTTTGGTTTCTACGGTCATCGCTGGGTCTCCTTGAAGTGGGCGGATTCTGGATGAATGGATGCCTGGGCACGGACGGATTCGCCAGCGCCCGGGTGAGTTCGATCGGCGCCGACTCCGACCGAGGCGAGCTCTGCGGATGCGGCATCCGGAGTCGGTTCATCTGCCGCCCCTCGTGCACGGTCTCTATCGACGAGCGCAGCGGCACCTCCTTGATGAACAGCACGGCCACCAGGCCCAGCACCACCATCGGGATGAGCATGGCGAACACGGGGGTCCAGCAGGATCTTGCCGTTGCCGGCGGGCTCGCTGCTCGGGGCGTGGATCAGGGTGGCGGGAGTGGTCGAACGTCTCACCCCTCTACCCTCGCCGCGTCGCCGGATGCCGGCATCCCTCGGTCGCGGCATCCGCATACCGCAACCGCGGTATCTTGCCGCGTCCGGGAGCGCCAGGCGCCGGCGCCGACCAGGCGTCGGGGACCGCGCAAGCGGAGTCCTCGCTGACGTGGAGCGTGCCGGGGAACTGCTGGCTGGTGCAGGAGTCACCTCCGGCTGGGGCTCCCCGGCTCCGACCCCACAACCAGCAGTTTTCTGGCACCGATTTCGGCGGCGCTCAGCTGCCGGGGGTCAACAGGCCCGTCTCGTAGGCGACGATCACCAGCTGCGCGCGATCGTGCACCCCCAGCTTGGTCATGATGCGATTCACGTGGGTCTTCGCCGTATGCGGCGAGATGAAGAGGGCGTCGGCGATCTCCTGATTCGACCGACCGCGTGCCACCAGCAGCAGCACCTCTTCTTCGCGCTCGGTGAGCGCCGCAAGCATCGCGCGGTCGACGGGGAGAGCAGGTGGCACGTGTCGCGAGATCAGAGCGCGCGTCGCGGTGGCAGACAGAAGCGAGTCACCTGCGTGCACGGCACGCACCGCCCGCACGATGTCTTCGGGCTCGGAGCCCTTGCCGATGAACCCGCTTGCGCCGACGCGCAGCGCGGCGACCACGTACTCGTCTTCCTCGAAGGTCGTGAGAATCAACACCCGCACGGCTGTGAGGGCAGGGTCGGCGCAGATCTGCTCCGTCGCGCCGATGCCATCGAGCTCCGGCATCCGGATGTCCATGAGCACGACATCCGGATGCTGCGCCCCGGCAATCTCGACCGCTTCGAGACCGTTGACCGCTTCTCCTACGACCTCGATGTCGTCGGCATCGGTGAGGATGTCGACGACAGCCTGGCGGATGAGGACCTGGTCATCGACGACGAGAACGGAGATCATGCGGAGTCCTCCGTTGACAGGGCGAGATTCATCGTGAGCGGTAGACGTGCCGTGACCCGCCAGCCACCGGGGGCGGGTCCTGCCTGCACGCTGCCACGCACGGTCGCGACGCGTTCGCGCAGACCGGTGAGCCCGAGCCGTGAACCGGGGGCTCCGGCATCCGGTCCGACAGGGTTCGTGACCGTGATCGTGAGCGTGCCGTCGGCGACAGCGAGCAACACGTGCGCGCGACGCTCCGCCCCGTGTTTGTGCGCATTGGTCAGCGCTTCTTGCACCACGCGGTAGGCGACGCGACCGATCGCCTCGGGAACGTCGGAAAGATCGCCCTCGACCCGCACCGTCACGTCAGGACCGCTCTCGGCGAACTGCGCGGCGAGAGCATCGACGCGATCGAGCCCCGGCTGCGGCGCGGCGGCCGGGTCGTCGTCGGCGGCGCGCAGCACCTCGAGAAGGCCGCCGATCTCACCGAGCACCGTGCGCGCGGCGCTGCGGATCGTGGCCAGCGCCTCCTGCGCCTTCTCGGGTCGCGTATCGATCGCCGATGATGCGACCCCGGCGTTGAGACTGATCACCGCAATCTGGTGGGCGACCGCATCGTGCAGGTCGCGGGCGATCTTCAGCCGCTCCTCACTGACGCGGCGCTGCGCCTCGGCCTCACGCGTCTGCTCGGCACGCTCGGCACGCTCGGTCACGGCAACGATGTAGGCCCGACGCGAACGGGTAGCGTCGCCCAACGCTGCGCCGACGAGCACCACGAGCGCGAACTGCACCACGCGCGGGTCGATCGCCGCCATGAGGCTCAGCGCGACGACGACGACTGCCGTCACCGTGGTCACGATCACTCCGCTGCGCCGATCGCGCCGGTTGGTGACCCCGAATGCGCAGATTCCGATGGCGAGCGCAAGCCCCGCATTCAGAACTCCCGCAGCCGCGGCGACGCCGAAGAGGACGACGACGACCGTCAGTACGAGAATCGGCCAACGCCTCCGAAACGGCAGCGCGACCGCAGCGACAGCGACCAGCGCCAGCGTCTCGATGGTCGGCGGGTCGTATACGCCACCCCGCGAAGGGGCGAAGGCGAACATGACGACGACCACCACCGCCACCAGGTTCGCGACCCAGAGGGGCGCCCGCGTGCGCGGTTCGGCGCTCACCTCGTGGTTCATGCTCTCAGTGTGCCCCGTCGCTCTCGCATCCGAGTAGCGCGGCATTCGGGAATTGCGGTCACGAGGTGCCGCGACATCCAGGATCCGGGGTCACCGAGTGCGCGCGTCGCTGGCGAGGAATCCCCTCAGGTGCGGGCAGCAACCGGGGTACTCGGAATCAATCGGCGCACTCGCGACCCGGCCCCTCGGAGCCATCTCGATCTCGGGCGTACTTGTACCCGGTTGCTCGCACCCTGGCACGATGAACCTCGAGTCCTCACCCTTGAGAGGTGCCCCGAGTTCCTTCCGCCGCAGCCGCGCACATCGGCACGCGGATCACCGAGGCCCGCCACCGCGCGACGACCACGCACGACGCGCTCGCGGCGCGCACCGGCATCGACTCGTCGAATATCCGAAGCTACGAGAGTGGCCGGGCGATGCCGAGCATCCACACCCTCCTGCGCATCGCGGAGGCGCTCGGAACCGAGCCGGCGTTCTTCCTCGAGGGACTCACGCTCGACCTCTTCGACGCGGCCGAGCGTCGCCGCCGGGCAGGCTGAGCTTCAGCCCGCGGGACTCGGATGGCGACCTCGGCTCTCAGCGCCCCGGTCACTCGTCGGCTTCCTCCTGCTTGCCGCGCATCACCAGGAGCGGATCGGGAGCCTGCACGACACTGTGGTCCTTGCCGTCGTACTCGAACTGACCCAAGAAGAAGCGCATCGCATTGAGGCGTGCGCGCTTCTTGTCGTTGGAGCGGATGATCGTCCACGGTGCGTAGCGCTTGTCGGTGCGCCGGAAGGTCTCTTCCTTCGCGGCGGTGTAGTCCTCCCAGCGATCGAGCGACGCGAGGTCCATCGGCGACAGCTTCCAGCGGCGCACCGGGTCGAGTTGACGGATCGCGAAGCGGGTGCGCTGTTCGGTGCGGGTGACCGAGAACCAGAACTTGGTGACGTGGATGCCGGAGTCCACCAGCATCCGCTCGAATGCCGGCGCCTGCGCCATGAACGTCTCGTACTCGTCGTCGGAGCAGAACCCCATCACGCGCTCGACGCCCGAGCGGTTGTACCAGGAACGGTCGAACATCACGATCTCACCCGCCGTCGGCAGGTGCTGGATGTAGCGCTGGAAGTACCACTGCCCTCGCTCGCGGTCGCTGGGCTTGGTGAGAGCGACCACCCGCGACATCCGCGGGTTGAGATGCTCAGTGAAGCGCTTGATCGTGCCGCCTTTGCCCGCCGCATCCCGGCCCTCGAACACCACGATCGCGCGGCGCCCGGTGTCTTCGAGCCAGTACTGGAACTTCAGCAGCTCGACCTGCAGCTGATACTTCTGCACCTCGTACTCGTCGCGGCCCATACGCTCGTCGTACGGGTAGCCCTCGCGCCAGGTGTAGACGGGGTTACCCTGCGGGTCGATCAGATCGGGATCGGGAGTGTGGCCGTCGCGCACCGTGTAGCCGCGCGAGCGCAGGTCTTCGATGTACTCACGCAAGCCCTGCGGTTTCTGAACGCCGTCCGACATCGATCACTCCTTCTACACCAGGGTGGGAGCTCGACGCGTCGAGCTCCGGACTCGAGCGGCATGCTACCGGCACGGAGTGACCGAAGGGCAAAACCCTCAGGGTCTCGGGGCGTAGCGGGTGAGCACCACGTCACCGGGCAGAGTCTCGGCTCCGAGCAGCCGCAGCTCGGGCAGATAGCCATCGGCGAAGAACGGGGTTCCGCCTCCGAGCACGACCGGCTGCGTATACAGGCGGTACTCGTCGATCAGCCCGGCTGCCCCAAGGGATGCCGCCAGGCTCGCCCCGCTCACCTCGATCACCCCCGCAGTCTCGGCCTTCAGGCGCCGCATGGCGGTAACCGCATCGGTGGGCACGAGCGACACCCCCTCGGGCACGCTGCCGAGGGTCTGGGAGAACACCACCTTGGGTGTCAGCATCCACTCGCGCGCGAATTCCTCGCCGACACCGTCGCGGCTCGGATCCGGCTCGCCCCAGTAGCTCATGATCTGCCACATCCGGCGCCCGTAGACCGAGAGGTCGACCTCGCGTTGACGAGCGTTGAAGTGCCGGTGCAGGTCTGCCTCGGGCACGGGCAGGCGGAGATTGCCGTCGACGTCGGCGATGTAGCCATCGAGCGAGACGAGCATTCCGTACGAGACGAGCCCCATCGCATCCTCCTCGGTTGGCGCGAACCGGCGCCACCTGAGTCGATGGTATCCAGGCAGTCGGCCGACGTGCCGAACTCCTCAGAATCCGGCCGCCGCGAGGCATCTGTCCCGGTTTCCGAGCGACAGGCGCAGATCTGAGGAGTTCGGCCCGCCTCACCCGCACGACAGCGCTACGAACCGGAGCGGATGCCCTCGCCCGCGGCGGGCGATGAACTCGGCGCCGCAACCGGCGCGGAGCCTGGCGCCACAGCCAGCGCGGAGCTCGGCGCCGCAACCGGCGCGGAGCTCGGCGCCGCAACCGGCGCGGAGCCTGAGCTCGCGGCTGAGCCCGCAGCACCGGCCGCGGCATCCGCGTTCGCAGCGTGCCAGTCCGCGGTCGAACCACTCTTTCCTCGACGCAGGAACAGCACGGCGATGATGCCGACGACCATGGCGGCCGCAGAGAGCAGGATC
>JAHIOK010000162.1 GCA_018895315.1 Actinomycetota bacterium
ACGCGCGCAGCATGCTCGGTGCCAGGCGTGGCCATGGGAACGCGTCGAACTCGGGGCGCAGGTTCTTCGTGGCCAGGTCGGGATGGTGGAACAGCACGTGGGCGGCGAACTCGCGCCATCCGATCTCCGAAAGGAAGCGCCCCGCGTCTTTTCCTGATGCGATCGTCTCCTGCCAGATCGTGTACGGACTCACTTCGCCCCAGCGCAGCCGGGGCGACAGCTCGGATGTCGCACCTGCGGCGGGCTCGTCGCGGGCCCGGTCGTACTCCCCGAGGTCGTCGTCGAGGAAGGTGCGCAGGCGCGCACGCGCGGCCGGTTCTCCGGGTTCCCAGGTGTCGCGGAGCCCCGCGGCCCAATCGGGATCGGTCGGCAGGAGCCCCCAGGAGTCGAGGTCGTCCGAGGCGGGGACCACGCGGGGCGCGCGCACTTCGCAAGGCTCCGGCAGGGGCGCACGGGGCGCGGGCATCGCAAGGCACGTGCGCCAGAACGGCGTGAACACCGAGTAGGGGTTGCCCGCACCGGTGCGCACGGTCCAGGGCTCGAACAGCAGCGAGCCGGCGAACGAGGTGACCTCGACACCGTCGTGGCGGAGGCTCTGCTTCACGCGCGCATCGACCTCGCGCTCACCGCCGCCGTAGCGGCGGTTCCAGAAGACGGCGCCAGCCGCAGCATCCCGCACCACATCGGCCACCATTCGCGCGGCGGGGCCGCGCCGAAGGATCAGCGCGCCGCCGCGTGCGCGCAGACGCTCGCCGAGCGAGGTCAGGCTGCCCTGCAGCCACCAGCGGGCGGCGCCCCCGAGGGGGCGGATGCCGGGGGACTCCTCATCCAGCACGTACAGGCAGATCACGGGCTCGCCGCGCTCGATCCCAGCGCGAAGGGCAGGATTGTCGGCGAGGCGCAGGTCGTCGCGCAGCCAGACGATCGAGGGACTGCTCATTCCCGAAATGCTAAGCCGCCGAGCGCATGTCGGCCGGGGATTGCGTCCCTCGCCCGCCTCGGGTATCCGATCCCACACTTCCGTTTACGAACGGTTTTGGTCGGATCCCGCGCCCTCATCGCGACGAAAACCGTTCGTAAACGGAAGGAGGGGAGGGGCGCCGGGGTAGCCGTGGGCGCGCAGCGCAGCGCGCACGCGACCGACGACGAGGGATGGATTTCGGGCGTGATTCTTGCGGAACCGAACCACGAGCCATCCGGCGTGGGTCATCCGCTCCACGTGGTCGGCGTCCTTGTCGTACTGATCCGAATCAGTGCGATGCTGCTCGCCGTCGTACTCGACAAGCACCTTGTAGTCCTCGTAGACCATGTCACCGCGTCGGATGCGGCGGCCCGCCCGGTCGTGGATGACCAGGTTGATGGCGGGTTCCGGCAGACCGCCGCGGACGAGGTGCAGCCGAATCTCCGTCTCCTTCGAAGAATCCGTTCGAGGACGGACGAGCGCGAGAGCCTCTCTCAGAACCTTCGCCCCGTGGCGTCCTGCGGAACCGTGCACAGCGGCGTTCAACTGATCCATTGTGGCCATCGGATTCTCACGCTTCACCAGGTAGTCACCGATCGCAACGAGTTCATCCAGAGTCACGATCGCGGACAGCGCGCACCAGGTGTCGATCGGGTGGGTCACCGTGAGGCCGTCGACCTGCGTGACGCGCCGCAGGTCTCGGGCGATCGGATGCACGATCAGCCCACGTCGCACTCGTCGCGCCGAGTCCGAGGGTGCTGTGACGTGCACACGCGCGCTGTAGCGGGACATCCGCATCGGAAAATCGTGAGCGGCGGCGGCCGTGATGTGGCTGAAAGCTGCGGATGACGGCAGGCGCGCGGCCTCGTGCCGAGCTGCCACGAGGTGCACTCGCCGTGCGCGATCCCACGGGGCTTCGTCGGGAGCGGGGCTCGGCCCCAGTCGTACACCCACCGGGACGCGAACGCCCGGTATCGGCGCGACGACGTCGCTCCGCCTGAGTCGCTCCCGTCCGACGCCCAGAGAGCGCGCTTCGTGCACCGTGAAAGCTCTGCCGCGCAGCGGCAGAGGAAGGTCCGGGGGCGTGCGCACGACACCACCTTGCTCGCAGCCTGGACGCGAGTCGCGTGCGTGCACCCAATCTGTGGATGACCCTCCCTGACGCCGTCCTGTGCAGGATCCCCGCCCCCCGCCCCGCCCGCCCCACTCAGGTCCGTTTACGCACGGTTTTCGGCCCTATAACCGACCTCGTGGCACCTAAAACCGTTCGTAAACGGACAGGCACGAGGGGACGTGGGGAGAGTGGGACGTGGGGCGGGGGGACGTGGGTACGTGGGTACGTGGGTACGTGGGTACGTGGGTACGTGGGTACGTGGGGGGAGGGGGGCTCAGAGGCCGGCGGTGACGTGACCCTTGGGGAGTGCAACGGTGACCCCGTCGTGCACGAGGTAGGCGCCGATGCGCACGGCCTCGCCGAACTCATCGCCGTCGATCTGCACGGGGTGCGGCACGTCGCCCGCCGCTTCGATGCCGGTGCCGCGGAGGTAGCGGATCGAGGTGTCGCGACGGCGCTGCAGCACGAAGCGGCCCGCGCGCGAGCGCCGCAGCACCGTGTTGTCCCAGGCCACCTTGCGCCACACACCGAGCCAGCCGAACCACCCGGTGGGCTGGATGATCGCGATGTCGAGCAGTCCGTCGGTGACCGAGGCATCCGGAATCAACGCGATCCCTGCGGGGAGAGCGCCGCAGTTCGCGAACAGCATGCTGTGCACCTTGGTGGAGTGCAGTCGGTGGCCCTCGAGCTGATACATCAGCCGGAACGGCTGAGCCTTCGGCAGCGACCGGGCGGCGCCGTCGACATACGCGACCCAGCCGACGGTCTTCTTCAGATGAGGATTGGTATTGGCGATCATCGCGGCATCGAGCCCCATGCCAGCCATCACCACGAATCCGTGCTCTTCGGTAGAACCGTCGACGCGCGTGAGGCGGGCGACCCCGATGTCGATCGGCAGGCGGTCGCCCTCGAACGTCGCGCGGATCATCGCCTCGGGATCGTTCAGCGGCAAGAAGAGGTTGCGTGCCAGCAGATTGCCCGTGCCGCTCGGCACGATCGTGAGGGGGATGCCGGTCGACACCATCGCTCGGGCCACCGCTCGCACCGTGCCGTCACCGCCGGCCACGAGTACCGCATCGACGCCTTCGTCGAGGGCCCGCCGGGTGACGCCATTGCCGAGGTCTTCGATCGTGGTCTCGTAGAACAGT
>JAHIOK010000163.1 GCA_018895315.1 Actinomycetota bacterium
CGGGCTCGGCATGACCTATCAGGTATCGGATACCAACATCACGCGGAACGACATCCGCCGCATCGTGATCGCGCAGACGATGCTCGCGTACCTGTTCGGAGCGGTCATCCTGGCCACCGTGATCAACCTCGTGACGCAGCTGGGCTGAGTGCTCGCGGCGCCGGTGACTGTGGCGCTCATTAGGCTGAAGCCATGAGCATGGGCGGCGGACCGGGTGGGGGACACCCCGTGGCGTTCCGCGGCGTCGATGCCGCAGCGCAACGCAAGGCCAATGCGGCGGCTCCGCAGATCGCCCATCTGGGGCGCCGGATCACCGAGCTGTTCCGGCCCTATCGGGCGCGCATCGTGATCACCGGGCTGCTCGTCATCGTCGGCGCCGCAATCGCCGTGATTCCGCCACTGATCGTGCAGCGCGTCTTCGACGACGCACTGTTCCCCACAGGAGGCGGAGGTCCCGATCTGCCGCTGCTCGTGCGGCTCGTATCCATCATGATCGGCCTATTCCTCCTGTCGGCGAGTCTTGGTGTGGTGCAGGTCTGGCTGACCTCGACGGTCGGCAACAACGTCACGGGTGATCTGCGCGTACGGCTCTTCGATCACCTGCAATCGATGGAGCTGGGATTTTTCACCCGAACCAAGACGGGCGCGATTCAATCCCGTCTGCAGAACGATGTCGGCGCGGTGGCCGACGTGCTCACCAACACGATCACGAGCATCCTCGGCAATGCCGTGACGGTTGTCGCCTCGCTCGTCGCGATGATCATCATCGACTGGCGCCTCACGATCATCGCCGTGATCCTCATGCCGGTGCTCGCGATCGTGCAGCGGCGCGTCGGGCAGGTGCGCGCGCGGATCGCCGGCGAGACTCAGGAGTCGCTCTCCGAACTGACCTCCATCACGCAGGAGACCCTGAGTGTCTCGGGCATCCTGCTGTCGAAGTCGTTCAACAGGCAGCACGCCGAGTCCACCCGCTATCGCACCGAGAACATCAATCAGGTGCGTCTGCAGGTGCGCAGAGCTATGAGCGGTCAAGGGTTCTTCGCCCTCGTCGGCGTGATCATGGCGAGCGTGCCCGCGATCATCTACCTGGTGGCTGGCTACCTCGTCACCGGCGGTGTCGACACCATCACCGCCGGCACGGTCGTGGCGTTCACCACCGTGCAGGCCCGCCTGCTGCAGCCTCTCATGGGGCTCATGCGCGTGGCGCTCGATCTGCAGACCTCAGGCGCCGTGTTCGCCCGCATCTTCGAGTACCTCGACCTGAATCCCGCGATCCAGGATGCACCCGACGCGCGGTCGGCAGCGACGGCCGCCGGACCGCTCGGCCGGATCGAATTCCGTGACGTGGTCTTCCGGTATCCGGACTCCTCCGATGCGACCAGGCCCACTCTGCAGGGCGTGTCGTTCGTCGCCGAACCCGGTCAGCACGTGGCGTTCGTGGGTCCGAGCGGCGCGGGCAAGACAACTGTGCTCTACCTCACTCCTCGGCTGTACGAGGCATCCGATGGTGCGGTGATGTTCGCGGGCGAAGACGTGCGGCGGCTCACCCACGAGTCGATCATCGACAACATCGGGATCGTCTCGCAGGAGACGTATCTGTTCCACGCGACGATCGCAGAGAATCTTCGGTACGCGAAGCCCGAGGCGACGGATGCCGAGATGATCGCGGCCTGCCGTGCGGCGAACATCCATCACGTCATCGACGGCTTCGAGAGCGGCTACGACACCATCGTGGGAGAGCGCGGCTATCGGCTCTCCGGCGGTGAGAAGCAGCGCATCGCGATTGCCCGGGTACTCCTGAAAGACCCGCCGGTGCTGCTGCTCGACGAGGCCACCTCTGCCCTCGATACGGTGTCGGAGCGCGTCGTGCAGGAGGCGATCGACGCGGCGGCCCGTGGGCGCACGACACTGACGATCGCCCACCGGCTCTCGACCGTCATCGAGGCCGACGTGATCCATGTGGTCGATGCAGGGCGCATCGTCGAGTCGGGTACCCACGCCGAACTGCTGGCCGCGGGCGGCCTCTATGCCGAGCTCGCCGAGGAGCAGCTTGCTGCGACGCGGGTGCTCCGCACCGAGGAGGTGGATGCCGCCGGCGAGCCGGTTGCGCACCCCGAGCGTCGCGCCGACCAGGCGCCGGACGGAATCCTCACCCGCTGATCGCCCGTTCGGTGCGCTGCTACCAGAGCGCGGCGCCCGAGACGGCAGTGGCGGCGGAGCCATCGAGCGGGAGGCGCGCGGTTCCGGGACGGCTGAGCAGATCACGAGCGAACGCGCCCAGCGTGCGTCGGTACTCGTCGTCGGGGTGCGTGCGTGCGATCTCCGCGAGGCGAGGAACGTCCATGCGCAGCATCTGCCCCACGCGCGCCGCCGCGGCGGCAGAGTGTCCGCTTCCTTCGAGCACCCCCAGCCCCTCGGCCATGGC
>JAHIOK010000164.1 GCA_018895315.1 Actinomycetota bacterium
CAGCGCGAGACCCTCCTTCTCCCGCAGGGTCAGCGGGGTGATGGATGCGGCGGCCAGCGCCTCAGCGGCATCCACGATCTCGCCCGCCGCGTCGCGCACCTCACCCTCGCCCATAGCTGCCAGCGCGACGTGGGCGAGAGGGGCGAGATCGCCGGAGCAGCCGAGCGATCCGTACTCGCGGACGACCGGGGTGATGCCGGCGTTCAGCATCGCCGCGTAGGTCTCCGCCACGACGGGCCGCACTCCCGTGTGCCCCGAGACGAGGGTCTGCAGCCGCAGCAGCTGCAGGGCGCGCACAACCTCGCGCTCCACCACGGCGCCGGTGCCCGCGGCGTGCGAGCGGATGAGGCTCGCCTGCAGCTGCCGTCGGCGTTGGGGCGCGATGAAGGTCGTGGCGAGCGCGCCGAAGCCCGTCGAGATGCCGTAGTGCGGCTCGGGGTCGTCGGCGAGACGCTCGACCAGGGTGCGAGTGGCGGCGACCCGGTCGAGCGCGGCGGCATCGAGGCGGACGGGCGCGTCGTGGCGGGCGACGGCCGCGACCTCATCCGGCGACAGGGGCGACTCGCCCAGCACGATCACGGAGGTGGTGACGAGACTCATGGGTCGATTCCATACCCGTGGCCTGGCACGAACCATGGGCCCGTGGCATCCTGAGTCTGTCATGCCAGACACTCGCCCTCAGGTGCCCGCCGCCGATCAGACGCTCCGCATCCTCTCGTTCCTCGCCGGGCAGTCCGGGCCGGTGGCCGCCAGCACGATCGCGGCCGGTCTCGCGATCCCCCGCTCGAGCGTGTACCACCTGCTCGATGCGCTCGAAGAACACGGGTTCGTGGTGCATCTGAGCGCTGAGCGCCGCTGGGGTCTGGGCACGGCCGCCTTCGAACTCGCGGGAGGCTACGCGCGACAGCAACCGCTCGCCCGCCTCGGTCGGACGCTGATCGCGGCTCTCGCCGACCGCGCAGGCGAGAGCGCGCACCTCGCGGTGATGACCGGACGCGACGTGCTCTACGTCGTCGAGGAGCGGGCGCCGCGACGGCCGGCCCTCGTCACCGACGTCGGGGTGCGTCTGCCCGCACACCTCACCGCGACCGGACGCGCGATGCTCGCCGCCCTTCCCCGCGCGCAGGTGCGGGCGCTGTATCCGGATGCCTCCGTGTTCGCCGACCGCACCGGACGCGGCCCCCGGCGGCCCGGCGAGCTCCGGGACATCCTCCGGGAGGCCCGCCGCCGTGGCTACGCCACCGAGGACGGCGAAGTGAGCCTCGGTACCCGGTCAGTGGGGGTTGCGGTGCTCGACCACACCGGCTGGCCCGCCGCCGCGATCGCGGTCACGTATCCCGACGATGCCGACAGGAATGCCGCATCCCTGGCCGCCTTCGTCGCCGAAGCGGCCGCCACCCTCCGCCGCCGCATCCACGGGTGAGTCAGTCGACCTTCACCACGGGGGCGCCGGTGAGGGCGACAAGTTCGTCGAAGGTGAGGGGAAACACCGTGTGCGGCGTGCCGCCCGCGGCCCAGAGCTGAGGGTAGACGGCGAGCGCTTCGTCGACCACGGTGTCCACCGGCGCGGGGTGACCCGTCGGCGCGACGCCGCCGATCGCCTGGCCGGTGGCCGCACGCACCTGTTCGACCGTCGCACGGGTGATCGCGCCGCGCCCGAGGCGGGTGGCCAGGGCGACTGTGTCGACGCGGTGAGCGCCGCTGGTCATCACGAGGAGCGGTGCTCCGTCCGACCAGAACACGAGGCTGTTCGCGATCGCACCGACCTCGACGCCGAGAGCCGCGGCGGCGAGCGCCGCAGTGGATGCGGCATCCGGAAGCACGACGATCTCGCCGGTGATCCCGGCGGCGAGGAGCGCCTCGTGCACCAGCTTGCTGCGGGGATGCAGGTTCTCCGTCATGTCGAAGAGCCTAGGGCGTGTGCCCCGCGACCCCACGAATCGGTGCCGGAGAACTGCTGAATCCGCCCAGCACCGTGCCAGAGCCTCGAAAGCCGTCGGTGCACGAACTCCAGCAGTTCTTCGGCACACATCACCGCGCAGCCCGCGCGTCGCGCGCACCGCGGAGCGCGGCGATGACCCTCTCCGGGTGGAACAGGATGTCCTCGGCGATCGGCCGCAGAGTTGTCAGGCCGAGGGCCGCGAGGTCGAGGTCTCGACGCCGATCCTTCTTCTGCGATTCCCAGCCCGTGTGGAACTCCTCGCTGTCGCACTCGACGACGAGCCATCCGTCCAGCACCAGATCGACGCGGCCGATACCGACGAACGTGACCTGCACCTCGACGGAGAACCCGAGGGCGAGCGCCATGAGTCTGACCAGTGTCTCCGTTCCTGCTTCTGCTCTGTGGTCCACGAGCCCGCGGAGAAAGCGACGCCGTGCCGGCATCCG
>JAHIOK010000165.1 GCA_018895315.1 Actinomycetota bacterium
CCGGCGACCCACCGCGCGGAACATCCGGCGGCCACCGAGCACCGTCAACGCGAGTCCCACCGGAGTGTTGAACTTCTCGAACAGGGCGAACAGCTCGAGGCCGTGGGTCGCGTCGAGGCCCATCAGCCGCGCGGTGCGGGGCGCCGCGTCGAACCGGTAGAAGTACACCGGCGCGTAGCGGGAATGACGCTCGCCGACTTTGACGCTCGGAAACCAGAAGGTGAAGTCGCCGCTGAAATCCGCGGCCGCCCTCCGCTCCGGCAGACCGGGATACTGCGCCTTTATCGCCTTGCGCGACTTCTTGCGGGTGTTCGCGAAGATCGCCCGAATCCGCGGCTTCGTCGTCGGGAGGATGTCGATCCGACCCTCGAACAACGACCCTTCGCGATCGTTCGTGCCGATGATCAGCGGAACCCGGTGCGCGAGACCGTCACGGAACGCATCCAGCGGTCGAAGCGGCAGGAAGTCGCCGTCGATCACGGGGGCGAGGGCGATCGTGCCGGGATTCTCATCCGGCGTGCGGACGGTCAGCCGCGCGGTCGCTTCGGTCAGCTGCGCGGGGGATGCCGCACAGAGCATATGTCCGGCATCCTCGGTCGACTCACTCTCCAGGTCATCATCGTCGACCACACGACTGAGGAGCTGGACGAACTCCCGTGCCCAGCCTGCCGATGTGTCGGGCAGATAGACCGCGTTCGGCGGCGCACTCTGGGCGATGGCGCGCGCGAACAAGCCCTCGGCGGCCGGCACGGTCATCAGGGTGGTCACCGCGTTGCCTCCCGCGGACTCACCGAACAGCGTGACGTTGCCCGGGTCACCGCCGAACGCGCGGATGTTGCGCCGCACCCATTCCAACGCGGCGACCTGATCGCGCAGTCCCACGTTGCTCTCGATCGGGTGCTCGGGCCGAGCGTAGGCGCGCAGGTCGAGCCACCCGAGCGATCCGAGACGGTAGTTGAGACTCACGTAGAGCACGCTGTGCTCGCGGACGAGTCGCTCACCCTGCCGGGGGTACTCACCGGCCGAACCGACACTGTAGGCACCCCCATGGATGAACACCATCACCGGCAGGTTCGAGGAGTCTGCGGCATCCGGCGCCGTGACGTTGACGCTCAGGCAGTCTTCGCTGCGGAGCAGTCGGTCGGATGCCCCGACGAACTGACCCTTGCGGTTCTGCGGTGCGACCGGGCCGAAGCGTGCGGCGGATCGGATGCCATCCCATTCGGGGGCGGGCTGGGGCGCACGAAACCGTCCGCTCCCCGCGGTGGACGCCGCATACGGGATGCCCCGCCACACACGGACGCCCCGCTGGCGGAGACCCCGGACGGCACCGGCATCGGTGTCGACGACGAGGTCGTCACGCGAACCGGCGCCGAACAGCATGGCCGAAGCATACGTCGCGCCGATGAACGGCTCGGCGCCCGCCCCGACCAGGTAGCGTGGCACGACGAAGCGGAGGTGGACGATGAAGACAGCACTCGTGCTGGTCGCGCGACTGCAGCGCAAGATCTGGCTGCGCGCGGCGTTGTGGACGCTCGGCGCTGTCGCGTTCGCCCTCGCCGCGGGTCTCGCCGCCCCTCTGCTCGCCTTCGCTCCGACCCTCAACCTCGGGCAGGGCTCCGTCGGGACGATCCTGCAGATCATCGCGACGTCGATGCTCACCGTCACGACCTTCTCACTCACGACCATGGTGACGGCCTATTCGTCGGCATCCGCCGTCGCCACTCCGCGCGCGACGCAGCTGCTCGTCGACGATCCGACGTCACAGACCGCGCTGTCGACCTTCATCGGCGCGTTCGTCTATTCCCTGGTCGGAATCATCGCGCTCTCGACCGGGTACTACGGCGACGAAGGCCGCACCCTGCTGTTCCTCGGCACGATCGTGGTGATCGCCGTCATCGTGATCACCCTGTTGCGCTGGATCGCGCACCTGTCGACGTTCGGACGCATGGCAGACGTGATCGATCGAGTCGAAGATGCCGCGTGCACGGTCGTCACCGCCTACGGCCGTCGCCCCACCTGGGGCGCCCAGCGCTCCTCGACCGCGCCCGGGTCGCAGTTTCGGGGTGTCGCTATCGACGCCCGCGAGACCGGATGCGTCACCCTGATCGACTTCGCCGCCCTCCAGCGCATCGCCGAGCGGGTAGATGCCGACCTCCACGTCGCCTCGATGCCCGGCCGCACCGTGAACCCCGCGACCCCGCTGGCCTTCGTGGGCGCCGAGGTAGACGATGAG
>JAHIOK010000166.1 GCA_018895315.1 Actinomycetota bacterium
GTCGATCTGCCTCAGGGTTCGTCGGGACTCCGTCTTGTGACCCGCGTGCTCTCGCAGATCGACGACATCCACTTCGCCTACCTGACCAGCGCAGACGTCGTGCGCCACACGCTCGTGGGGCGCATTGTCGATGCCTACACCGAATACGACGAGAGCCGCCTCAACGCCCGGCGCGAGCGCGACGAGGCGAGCGAATTCGCCAGCCGCGTCGATCGACGCGGTGCCGGCGCCCGCGACCACATGCCCAAGCGAGGACGCCAATGACGATCGAGATCACCAACGAATCGGGTGTGGCGGTCGATGAGACCGTGCTGCTGCGCCTGATGGAGCACAATTTCGCCGAACTCCATGTGAGCCCCGACGCCGATGTGGCGATCCTGCTGGTCGACGAGGGCGCCATGGAGGCGCTGCATGTGCAGTGGATGGACGAGCCCGGCCCGACCGACGTGCTGAGCTTTCCGATGGATGAGCTTCGCCCCGGCACGGAAGATCTTCCGACGCCGCCCGGACTCCTCGGAGACATCGTGCTGTGCCCGCAGGTCGCCGAGACCCAGGCGCAGGCAGCCAAGCACTCGACGATCGACGAGCTCGTCATGCTCACGACCCACGGTCTGCTCCACCTGCTCGGATTCGATCACGCCGAACCCGACGACGAGCGCGAGATGTTCGGTCTGCAGGGCGACCTGATCATCGGGTTCTCCGTGGCGGAGCGTCGTCGCCCGCGCGCATGACCCCGTTCCTTCTCCTCGTCGCCGCGGTCCTGCTCGTCGCCTTCGGGGGACTGATGGCTGCAGCGGATGCCGCTCTCGGCGTCACCTCTCGCCAGGATCTGCTCGAACTCGGCGCGAATGGCCGCAACGCGGCATCCCTTCGTCGTATCGCCGACGATCCCGACGCACACGTCAATGCGGTGGTGTTCATCCGCGTGCTGGCCGAGACCGCGGCCGCCGTGCTGGTCACCGTGGCGTTCACGATCCTGTTCCAGAGCATCTGGTGGGCCATGCTGGCGGCGGCCATCCTGATGACCGGCATCTCTTTCGTCCTCGTCGGGGCGAGCCCTCGGTCGGCGGGACGCCGACACGCCAAAGCTCTCCTGCGCGCGTGCGCACCCGTCGTGCGCGGCGTGCGCATCCTGCTCGGCCCGCTCGCGCACGGCCTCGTGGCCCTCGGCAACCGAGTCACTCCGGGCGGAGGTCACGGTGCCTCCTTCGCCTCTGAGGAACAGCTGCTGAGCATGGTCGATGAGGCGGCGTCGCAGGACCTCATCGAAGAAGACGACCGCGAACTCATCCACTCGGTGTTCGACTTCACCGACACATACGTACGCGCGGTCATGGTTCCCCGCACCGACATGGTCACGATCGATGCGGGCTCGTCCTCGCGAGAAGCCATGAGTCTCTTCCTCGACAAGGGCGTTTCGCGTATCCCGATCTCCGACGGCGATGCCGACGACATCGTCGGCATCGTCTACTTGAAAGACCTCGTGCAGTTCGGCTTCGGCGACGAGATCGGGTGGCGGGATGCTCCCATCCTGCGGATCGCCCGCCCGCCGGTGTTCATCCCCGAGTCGATGAAGGCCGAAACGCTGCTCCAGCAGATGAAGCGCGACGCGGTGCACGTCTGCATCGTCGTCGATGAGTACGGCGGCATCGCGGGCCTGGTGACCCTCGAAGACCTCATCGAGGAGCTCGTCGGTGAGATCGCGGATGAATACGATCTGCCGTCGAACGAGATCGTCGAGGTCACGCCCGGACGCTATCGCGTCAGCGCGCGCCTGCCCGTCGACGAGGTCGGCGACCTGTTCGGCATCGATCTCGACGACGACGAGGTCGACTCCGTCGGCGGACTCCTCGGAAAGGCTCTCGGTCGAGTCCCGCAGCCTGGCGCCACCGTCGAGCACGAGGGACTCGTGCTCACGGGCGGCGCATCCCGCGGCCGAGGCCGGGGTATCGACACCGTCTTCGTCGAGCGGTCCGAAGCCGTACCCGAGCCCGAAGAAGAACGCCCCGGTCGCGCCCCGCGCACCGGAACGGTGACGGTCGTCACCACCGAGGCGAGCGCCGGCGATGCCGCGCGCAAGTCCTCCAAAAAAGGAAAGAAGCGCGACTGAAATGACCGACGTCGAGAACCGGTGCGGATTCGTCACCTTCGTGGGGCGCCCCAACGTGGGCAAATCCACCCTCACCAATGCGCTCGTCGGTGAGAAGGTCGCCATCACCAGCGAGAAGCCCCAGACGACGCGTCGCGCGATCCGCGGCATCCTCAATCGTCCGCAGGGGCAGTTGGTGATCGTCGACACCCCCGGCATCCACCGCCCGCGCACCCTGCTGGGTCAGCGCCTCAACGATCTCGTCGATCAGGTGCTGGGCGACGTCGATGTCATCGCGTTCTGCGTGCCCGCGACGGAGAAAGTCGGGCCCGGAGATCGCCGGATCGCCGAATCGCTCGACGGATACGGGCGAGCCAAGAAGGTGGCGATCGTCACCAAGACCGACATCGCCAGCCGCGATCAGATCACCGAGCGGCTGATCGAGGTCGATGCGCTCCGCGAGGACTGGGCGGCCGTGATCCCGTTGTCGGCGCTGACCAACGACCAGCTGGATGTCGTCACGACCGAGCTCCTCTCACTGATGCCTGTGGGGCCAGCGCTCTATCCCGCCGGTGTCGTGACCGACGAGTCGATGTCCGACCGCATCGCCGAGATCATCCGCGAAGCGGCGCTTGAAGGAGTGCGCGACGAGCTCCCGCACTCGATCGCGGTCACGATCGAGGAGATCAAGCCGCGCGAGGACTCGGACCTCACCGATGTGTTCGCCAATATCGTCGTCGAGCGCGACAGCCAGAAGGCGATCATCATCGGACACAAGGGCTCGCGCCTGCGCGATGTCGGGGCGCGCGCCCGTGCCGGAATAGAGCCGCTGATCGGCAGTCGCATCTATCTCGCGCTGCACGTGCGTGTCGCCAAGGAATGGCAGCGCGACCCGAAGCAGCTGGGTCGTTTGGGATTCTAGTTCTGGGGCTTCGGCTTCCTTCGGTAACCGATATACTGCGAATCCAGCGGTCTGCTTTTCTGGGGCGACTCCTGTCGTAGAGACCGCGTTCCGCGGACGTGCGTTGGGGACCGGACGCCGCACCGACCGTGGGTCCGCGCCACAGTGCCGGGCCCACGGTATCCCTGGTAATATCTCTGCATGCGCTTCGGCTGGCTTCTTCTTAGCTGCCGCGACGAGTCCTCGATCTAGGGCCCTCCTCGTCGCGGAGCTCGGTGTTGGCCCGCCTCATATTCCGGTGAATCCACCGACGACAAGAGAAGCGACATCATCATGCAGAACTCACAGAAGTCCTCCGGCATGCCGATCCACAAGTATCGGCCGTTCCACGAGCAGATCCGCGTCGATCTGCCCGATCGCACCTGGCCCGACAACCGCATCACCACGGCTCCGCGCTGGTGCGCCGTTGACCTGCGCGACGGCAATCAGGCTCTCATCGACCCGATGAGCCCCGAGCGCAAGCGCATCATGTTCGACCTGCTCGTCTCGATGGGCTACAAGGAGATCGAGGTCGGGTTCCCGTCGGCAAGCCAGACCGACTTCGATTTCGTCCGTCACCTGATCGAAGAAGACGTCATCCCCGATGACGTCACGATCCAGGTGCTGACGCAGGCGCGCGAAGAACTGATCAAGCGCACGTTCGAGTCGATCAAGGGCGCGAAGCAGGCGATCGTCCACCTCTACAACTCCACCAGCGTGCTGCAGCGCGACGTCGTGTTCCGCACCGACAAGCAGGGCGTCATCGACATCGCCCAGCAGGGTGCGCGCTGGTGCGTGCAGTACGAGCAGACCGTTCCCGAAACGGTCGTCTTCTACGAATATTCCCCCGAGAGCTTCACAGGTACCGAGCTCGAGTTCGCTGCCGAGGTGTGCAACAAGGTCATGGAGATCTTCGTTCCGACTCCGGAGCGCAAGGTGATCCTCAACCTGCCGGCCACGGTGGAGATGGCCACCCCCAATGTCTACGCCGACTCGATCGAGTGGATGGGTCGGCACCTCAACCACCGCGAGAGCGTCATCATCTCGCTGCATCCGCACAACGACCGTGGCACCGCGATCGCCGCGGCGGAGCTCGGCTACATGGCCGGCGCCGACCGCATCGAAGGATGCCTGTTCGGCAATGGTGAGCGCACCGGCAA
>JAHIOK010000167.1 GCA_018895315.1 Actinomycetota bacterium
CCGTCGGAGCGGCGGGTCAGCACCGAGAGGCACGTGCGCCCCGAAGCATCGGCCGGCACGGTCACGGTCGGCTCGGTCGCGCGCGTGACCGCACCATCGCCGGCACCCGTCACCACCGCCCACAGATAGGTGTCGCCCTGCTGCGGGTCCGGGTTCGCCCAGGTGAAGACCACTCCGGCCGCGGTCGGGGTGCCGACCAGGTCGGTGGGGGAAGGCACCGAGACGGGCAGGATGTCGACCGGCTTCGCGGTGGCCGACGCCGAGGGCGACGGTGTGACCCCTCCCGCCAGCATCGCGGGCAGCGAGACGACGAGCACCACCGCGAGGACGACGAGGAACGCACCGGCGGCAACCGCGGCCCACAGCCCGCGCCGGGAGCGCGGTGCCGAGGTATCGACCGGGGCGCCGGCGGCATCGGTATCGGCATCGGCAGCGGATGCGTCGAAGACCCCGCGCCGCACGGTCTGGCCGACGTCCGTCGTGGTGTGACGCGGGTCCTCGGTGATGACCGGAGGTGAGACAGCACCGCGGACGACCGTGTCGAACGCCGCGTCCGCGGCATCCGGGTATGTCGCGGCGTAGGAGGGAGGCGTCGCCGGGTACGCGGCAGGAGGGGCGACGTAGCCAGAGGGCGTCGCAGCGGGCGGGGCGAACGATGCGGACCGGCGGGTCGCACCCGCCGCGGGAGCCGTTTCGGGATCGATGCTCACGACGCCGCGCACCCGGGTGAGACCGTCGTCCTCGTCGTCGACGACGTCTTCGGGCGCGCCGTCGTCGAGGATGTCGATCGCCGTGACCGCATGCGACAGCTCGATCTGCACCTTCTGCAGCGCGCGGGCGAAATCGACCGCGGTCTGGTAGCGATCCGCGGGTGATTTCGCGGTGGCCCGCTCGAGCACGTGCGTGAGGGATGCCGGGGCATCGGGCCTCGTCAGCACCGGCAGCGGTGACCCCTCGATGCGCTGGATGAGGTCTGCTGCGGTGTTGCGCTGACCCGGCCACTCGAAGGGCGAACGGCCGGCGAGCAGCGTGTAGACCGTCGCACCCAGCGCGTACACGTCGGATCGCGGATCACTGCGCGGCACGTCGGCGAAGGACTCCGGCGGCGACCACGGAATCGACAGGCCCGCGGACTCAGCGGCCGCACTCGTGGTCGAGGCGATGCCGAAGTCGGTCAGCGCGGGACGGTTGTAATCGGTGACGAGGATGTTGGCGGGCTTGATGTCGCGGTGCAGCACTCCGGCCCGATGCGCAGTCTCGACCGCGGCGGCCACCTGCACTCCGACGCGCAACGACTCGGCCACCGGGAACGGTTCACGCCGATAGCGCACCTGCAGGTTCGGCTTGGGGCAGTACTCCATCACCAGGTAGGGGCGCCCGTCGCCCGCGACGCCGGCCTGATAGATCGTGACGATGGCAGGATGCGTCGACAGCATCGCCATGACGTTCGCCTCGGCGGTGAACTCCGAGACGGAGCCGCTCGAGATTCGTTCCGTCAGCAGCACCTTGACCGCCACCCGACGCCGTGGCAGGTGCTGCTCGTACAGATAGACGTCGGCGAAGCCGCCCGATCCCAGCAGATCGACGTAGGTGAAGCCGGGCAGATCGGGCGCGGCCATCGGCGCACGACGTGCACTCACGACGCGGCCTCCACCGATGCCGTGATGCCATCACCGAGGTCGATCGTGTCGCCCGGCACCACGACCGTGCGCTCCCCCGCCTGCAGGTGCACCGGGTCGGCACCCACACGCTGCAGTGTCGTGCCGTTGGTGGTGTGCAGATCGGTGACGAGGATGCTGTCACCCTCGACCCGCACTTCGACGTGGCTGCGCGAGATGTCCTGCTGGGGGCTCTCGACGGCGATCAGGTGCGGCAGATCGGTGCCGCTCACGCGGGTCGACCGCGGGCGGCGTCCGATCACCACGGTGCGATCGAGAATCACGACCTGCCCCGTCGACAGGCGCAGCTGCCCCGGTGCCCGTGGCCGCGGGGGCGCGAGCGGAGGCATCGAATCGGTCGCGGCGGCGCGCAGCGCCCGCGACTCCTCGACCGAGATCGTCTGCCCGTCGTGGTCACCGGCGCGATCGGGGGGCGCAGCATCCCGGATCGCGACGCGGGGCTCGGGCACGCGCGCCACGGTCTCGCCCCAGAGCTGGTCGGCCTCGGTCGAGCTCGCGGCGGCGACGGGAAGCCCCGTCTCGCTGGGCGCGAGCGTGGCGTCCGGAGGCAGAAGGGTGTCGCTCATGGCCAGCACGGCACGCGAGTCGATCAGCGAGGGAGCGGCTGCCGCCGGCGCGGGAACACTGATCACCGCGGGTGGGGTGCGTCGCGGGCCCGGCTCCACGGGCGGCGCGATCGGGATCGCCGAGCGCGTCGCACCCGGATCGTCCTCGGATGTCGGTATGTCAGAGGACTCGCTCACCAGAGGTGCCTCCGCTGAAGGCGGCGCATCGGCATCGCCGTGCTCGCCCCGGGCGGGCGCCTCCTCGACCGACGTCCACTCGATGCGCAGGGCGGAGGCGAGCACGATGCCGTCACGGATGGGGAACTCCGGCGCGTCGGTGGCTTCTCCGTCCCCGTGGATCGTGGTGGAGACCACTCCGGAAAGCACTCGCTCCGACCACGTCGTCACACCTGCACCGGAGATCTGCTCGCATCCGGATGCGGTCTGCACCTCGACGGACAGGTCACCGCGCACCGCGAGGCGTACGGTGCCCTGCTCGGCGACGGCGAAGACGAAGGGAGGGATCGCGGTCAGCGACGTGCCGAACGCTCCCGTGAGGGCTTCGAGCACCGCCGCGAGACCGCGTCCGCTCTGCACCTGCTCGCCGATCCGGACGAGGAGTGCTCCCGAAATCTCAGCGGCGATCACGACCACGCCGTGGGTCGTCACGACCGCTCGGCGGGAGCCCGGGGCATAGTGCACGTTCGCCATCAGCGCCGCCCCCCGGTGAGGTGCCCCGACCGCGGACGGGTGTCGCCGTCGATCTCCTCATCGACCGCGACCGCGGGAACGGTGTCTCCGGCGTCGCGCCCCACCCCTCGGGACGTGACCTGTGTCGCATCGACCACGAGCACGGTGATGTTGTCGCGGCCGCCGCTCAGCATCGCCTCGTGCACGAGTCGCGTGGCCGCGGCCTGCGGGTCGTGCTCCGTCTGCAGGATGTGACGGATGCGGACATCATCGAGCTCACCGGTGAGCCCATCGGAGCAGACCAGGATGCGGTCGCCCTGCTCTGCCGGCAGCAGCCAGTAGTCGGGGTCAGCGTCGCTGCCCGCACCGATCGCGCGCGTGATGACGTTGCGTCGCGAATCGCGGGCCGCAGCCGCACGATCGAGCTGGCCGCTGTCGACGAGCTCCTGCACGACGGAGTGGTCGACGCTGATCTGCTCGAGCATGCCGTCGCTGAGGCGGTAGGTGCGCGAGTCGC
>JAHIOK010000168.1 GCA_018895315.1 Actinomycetota bacterium
CTGCTCGACGAGGGCGACGTCCACCCCCTGCATCGCCAGATCGCGGAACGTCGCGATGCCGTTGATGCCTCCACCGATGATCAGCACGTCGGCATACGGCCGATCGATCAGCTCGTCGAAGTTCCGTCGGCCTTCTGCGTCATCCATCGTCGCTCCCCTTCCCGTCCCAGGCTACGACTCCGCTCCGAGGCGAAGGTCGCGCGGCGACAGTGTATGACGTGGGAATGAACCGCCGGATGCCGCGTTGAGTACAATCGTGAGCAGCAACGTGCTCCGGGGTCGGTGAGAATCCGAACCGGCGGTGATAGTCCGCGAGCCGAGGCAGCAGCATCGTGTGTGCTGGCGCCGAGGCTGATCCGGTGTAATTCCGGAACCGACGGTGATGTGATGGGAAGCCATCGCTAGTCCGGATGGGAGGCAGCACGAGCGGTACCTCGCGTACCGCCGTCGCGCCTTGCCCCGGAGCCCTGACAAGGGAATTGGGATGACCGCGAACCAGGATGAGTACGACGCGATGCGCGTCGCACTGGCTCTCGCCCTGCGCGGGCCGACCGGTGTGAACCCGCAGGTCGGCGCCGTGATCCTCGACGCCTCGGGCGACATCCTCGCCGAAGGCTGGCACCGTGGTGCCGGCACGGCGCACGCCGAGATCGATGCACTGTCGAAACTCGCACCTGGAGCAGCCCGCGGCATGACCGCTGTCGTGACCCTCGAGCCGTGCAACCATTCCGGACGCACCGGCCCGTGCGCAGAAGCGCTGATCGCCGCCGGCATCGGCCGCGTCGTGTATTCCGTCGAAGACCCGAACGGGGTGTCCTCCGGCGGTGCCGAACGCCTCCGCGACGCGGGCATCGATGTCGTCTCGGGCGTGCTGCACCGCGAAGGCGGACTCCTGCTGAAGCCGTGGCTCGATGTGCAGCGCCTCGGGCGACCGCACGTCACCGTGAAATGGGCGCAGAGCATCGACGGCCGGGCCGCGGCATCCGACGGCACCAGCCAGTGGATCACCGGATCGCCTGCCCGCGCCGACGTGCATCGCCGGCGCGCCCTCGCCGACGCGATCGCCGTCGGCACCGGCACGATCGAGGCCGACGACCCGTCTCTCACAGCCCGCGCCGATGACGGCACCCTGCTCGCGCATCAGCCGCGGCCGGTCGTGATCGGTGTGCGCGGAGTCTCTCCCGATGCTGCGATCCGACGGCATCCCAAAGCACCCCTCGTCTACGCGACCCGTGACCTGACCGCCGTGCTCGCCGACCTGCGCGAGCGGGGCGTGCAACGCTTGTTCGTCGAAGGCGGACCGACGCTCGCATCGGCGTTCATCGCGGCGGGCCTCGCCGATGACGTGCTCGCCTACATCGCCCCCGTGCTGCTCGGCGGAGGCCGGCTGGCCCTGACCGACATCGGTGTCGACACGATCGGTGAGGCGCGACGACTTCGGGTCACCTCCGTCGAACATCTCGGCGAGGATCTGCTGATCGTCGCCACCCCTGCGGCGCCGGATGACGAGGGCAGCGACGCCCCCGATTCCGCCGATCCCCCGCATCCGACCCCTGAAGGAGCCCGCTGATGTTCACCGGAATCATCGAAGAGATCGGCACGATCACCGCGGTCGCGCCCGCCGGCGACGGGGTACGACTCACCGTGCACGCGCCGAAGGCTGTGTCGGATGCCGCGCACGGCGACTCCATCGCGGTCAGCGGCGTCTGCCTCACCGTGATCGACCAGGGCGCCGACTGGTTCGCCGCCGACGTCATGAAGCAGACGCTCGACATGTCGACGCTCGAGGGCGTTGCGACCGGGCGCGTCATCAACCTGGAGCGCGCGACGGCCGCGCACGGGCGACTCGGTGGGCACATCGTCCAGGGCCACATCGACGGCACCGGCGAGGTCGTGGAGGTGCGCCCCGGCGACCAGTGGCGCGTCATCCGCATCGCCCTTCCGGCACATCTCGCACCCCTCGTCGTCGACAAGGGCTCGATTGCGGTCGACGGTGTGTCCCTCACCGTCAGCGACGCGAGCCCCGCCGCCGAGGCCACCCCCTGGTTCGAGGTCTCGCTGATCCCCGAGACGCTCGAGGCCACGACCCTCGGCGCCCGGGTGCCGGGCGACCGCGTCAACCTCGAGACCGACATCCTGGCGCGCCACGTGCAGCGCCTCCTCTCCTTCACCTCGCCGAACCCCGCCCCCGCGCCCTCCGGCGCCCCGACCGAAGGAGGCTCACGATGAGCCTTTCCACGATTCCCCAGGCCCTCGACGCGCTCCGCGCCGGAAAGCCGGTCATCGTCGCCGACGACGAGAACCGCGAGAACGAAGGCGACGTCATCCTGTCGGCGCAACTCGCGACCCCGGAGTGGGTCGCGTGGACCGTACGGTGGTCGAGCGGCTTCGTCTGCGCCCCGATGCCCGCGGACTGGGCCGACCGGCTCGACCTGCCGCCCATGGTCGCGATGAACGAAGACGCCCGCGGTACCGCCTACACGGTCAGCGTCGACGCCGCCGACCGCATCTCCACCGGTATCAGCGCGGCAGATCGCGCACACACCCTCAACGTGCTGGCCAACCCTCAGTCCACGCCGACGAGCGTCATCCGTCCGGGCCACGTGCTGCCCCTGCGTGCCGTCGACGGCGGCGTACGTGAACGTGGTGGACACACCGAGGCGGCCGTCGAGCTGATGAAGCTCGCAGGCCTCGCCCCGGTCGGCGCCATCGCCGAGGTCGTCGCCGAGGACGGCAGCATGATGCGCCTCCCGGGACTGATCGAGCTCGGCGCACGCGATGACCTGCCCGTGATCACGATCGAGCAGCTGATCGCCTACCTCGACGAGATCGACCCGCGTGACGCCGATGCAGCCCACGCCGTGCACAAGCGCCGCGTGAGCCTGCGCGCCGAGGCGACGGTCCCGACCTCCCACGGTGAATTCCGCTTCCTCGCCTACAAGGACCGCACCACCGGCACCGACCACCTCGCGGTGGTCTCGGGCGAACTGACCGAAGACGCACCGCTCGTGCGCGTGCATTCGGAGTGCCTCACCGGCGAAGCCTTCGGATCGCTGAAGTGCGAATGCGGGCCTCAGCTGGAGGCCGCCCTCGATGCGATCGCGCAGGACGGCGGAGTCGTCGTCTACATGCGCGGTCACGAGGGTCGCGGCATCGGACTCATCAACAAGCTGCGGGCCTATAGCCTGCAAGAGCGCGGCCTCGACACCGTCGATGCGAACCTCGCCCTGGGGCTGCCCGCCGATGCCCGCGATTACGCCGCAGCCGCCGGCATTCTGGCGGATCTCGGCATCGAGAAGGTGCGACTGCTGACCAACAACACCGACAAGGTGTCGCAGCTGCGCGGGCTCGGACTCGAGATCGTCGAGCAGGTGCCGCTCTTGGTGGGCGTCGGTCCGAACAACCACCAGTACCTCTCGACCAAGCGCGACCGGATGGGGCACATCATCGCCGAGCAGGACCTCGTGGATGCACTCGAGCAGATGCACGAGGTCGCTTCGAGCACGAAGGACGCAGACGCGTGAGCGGCAAGGGAGCGCCGATCACCGGCGGAACGGATGCCACTGGACTCGACATCGTCATCGTCGCGGGCACGTGGCACGACGTCATCACCGACGGGCTGATCGCCGGGGCGGAGCGCACCCTGGATGCCGCGGGCGCCTCATGGCGGCTCGTGCGCGTGCCGGGGTCCTTCGAGCTCGCGGTCGTCGCTCAGGCGGCGCTCGAGGCGGGGGCCGACGCCGTCGTCGCCCTGGGCGTCATCATCCGCGGAGGCACCCCGCACTTCGAGTACGTCTCTTCTGCGGCGACCGACGGGCTGAACCGCGTCGCTCTCGACACCGGCAAGCCCATCGGATTCGGGCTGCTCACCCTCGACGACGAGCAGCAGGGCATCGACCGTGCGGGATTGCCAGGGTCGAAGGAGGACAAGGGCGCCGAAGCCGCGGATGCCGCGATCCGCACGGCCCTCGTCCTCCGCGCGCTGCGCGGCTGACCCGAGCCGGAGGCTATGGCTTCCAGATCATGAGCACCACAACGGCTACCAGCAGCAGGGTCGCGATGCCGCTGCTGGCGGCGATGATGCCGTAGCCGGAGGGCTTCGTTCCGGCAGCAGCAGCGTCGACCTCGGTGGCGGCCTTCACGAGCTGCGGGATGACGACGAACATCGTGAGCACGAACGCGATCGCGTAGGCGATGATCGACCACAGGATCCAGGGGGTCGTCATGCTGAGGTTGTACTTCGGGTCGGCCATGCTCATCGCGCCGAAACCGAAGACGAACGTCAGCAGCGACAGCCACGCGAAGATCCGCGTCGACTTGGCGAGGGTGCGCACCTGATCGCCGCTTCCCGACCGGAGTGCGCGCAGGCCGGTCATGGGCAGAATGGCCATCGGCCCGACGATGAAGACGGCCGTGGCGATGTGGAGGATGCTGATCACTGTTTCCATGACTAAAGCTTATGCCTAACTGAAGGTTGCACAACGCCAGAGCGCACGAATCGGGCCCGGTCGTGGCATCCGCCGATCGAGAGCACCGGAGTAGGCTCATTGGCTATGTCTTCCACCGCCCTCCCCGCAACCGCTGCCTCACCCGCGCCCGCCAATCCGCGCTCGCGTGTGATCGCCGCCAGCCTCGTCGGCACAACGATCGAGTTCTACGACTTCTACGTCTACGCCACCGCCGCTGTGCTCGTCTTCCCGGCGCTGTTCTTCCCCACCGGTAACGACACCACCGCGCTGCTGCTCTCGTTCAGCGTCTTCGGTGCCGCGATGGTCGCCCGACCGCTCGGAGCAGTGATCTTCGGGCACTTCGGCGACAAGTTCGGCCGCAAAGCCACCCTCGTCGCGTCCCTGCTCACGATGGGGGTCGCGACCTTCCTGATCGGCGTCTTGCCGACCTACCAGAACATCGGCTGGTGGGCGGCGCTCATCCTGCTGGTGATGCGCCTGGCTCAGGGCTTCGCGCTCGGCGGCGAATGGTCGGGTGCCGCGCTCGTCGCCACCGAGAACGCCCCCGCCGGCAA
>JAHIOK010000169.1 GCA_018895315.1 Actinomycetota bacterium
CCCGCCCCGAGGTCGCGCGCGAATCCATCGAGGAAACGGCGGCGACATTGGCGATCACCGCCGTCTAGATCGGGAAGCGCGGTCGGCATTCCGTAGACTCTGCGGGTGGCCAAACTGTACTTCCGCTACGGGGCGATGAACTCGGGCAAGTCCACGTCGCTGTTGCAGGCCGCGTATAACTACGAGGAACGCGGCCAGCGCGTGTTGATCGCGAAGCCGCGGATCGACACAAAGGGCGCGGGCCAGATTGCGAGCCGTCTCGGGATGAGCCGGGCGGTGGATTTCCTCATCGAGCCCGGAGACCGCGTGCGCGACGTGTTCGCCGAGAACCGCGCCCGCCTGCGCCACACGCACAATGAGCTCGCGGGCCTCGATCGCCCTCCGGTCGACGTCGCATGCCTCCTGGTCGATGAGGTGCAGTTCTTGAGTGCCGATCAGGTCGACGATCTGCTGCGGATCGCGGTCATGGACGGGGTTCCGGTGCTCGCCTACGGCATCCGCACCGACTTCCGCACGGCGGCCTTCCCCGGCTCCCGTCGCTTGCTCGAGATCGCACACACCCTCGAAGAACTCAAGACGATCTGCCGGTGTGGCCGGAAGGCCGTCTTCAACGGGCGACTCCTCGACGGGCGATTCGTCTTCGACGGTGATCAGGTCGCCATCGACGGTGTCGAGGTGACCTACGAGTCACTGTGCGCCGAGTGCTACTTGCGCGAATCGAACGGAGCGCTCGGCTGAACCCCGGTTCAGGCGCTCGCCGCAGCTCTTCGATGCCGAGGCGGCAGCGGCAGCAGCATCGAGGTCGTTCGCTGGTAGTCGGCGTAGGCGGGGTACTTCGGTTTCGTGAGTGACTCGGTGAAGATCGTCGAACCGATGAACAGGGCAGTCAGCAGCACGGCACCGGCGATCGACGCGTTCAGGGCGCCTCCCCAGAACCCTGCTCCGGATGCCACGCCCGCTGTCGCTCCGAGCCCGTAGAGCGCCCACCACTGCGCCTGCTCGAAGAAGAAGTTCGGGTGCCTGCTGTAGCGGAACAGCCCCGTCGAGAGGAAACCGGGAGCGAGAACCCCGCCGGCTGCCTTCTTGGCGCGCTGAAAGTTCCACTGCTGCTGATCGGCGACGGCCTCCCCGATCAGGGAGGCGACGAAGAGTCCCGCGAACGCGGCATCCCATGCCGTCAGCGCGGCGGGATGCTGCCACGCGATCAACGCGGGGAGCGAGATGAGGACGAGCAGAGCGTTCTGGTAGAGCACGATGAAGAACAGATTGAACACCGCGAACTGCCTGCGACTCATGCGGCCGCGCAGCACCGCCCAGCGGTAATCCTCCATACCGCTGTAGCCGCCCTTGCGCGCGAAGTTGAACGTCAGTCGCGCGCCCCAGGCCGTCACGAGCACGGCCATCAGCACGAGTCGTCCCGACGCTATGCCCTCCGCGAGGGCTGCGCCGGCGAAGATCCACACGTAGACGACGGGTGCGATCGACCACACCCGATCGACCCACGACGTATCTCGGGTGATCAGCGATGCGATCCAGCAGAAGCCGCAGAACATCGCCGCAACCAGGACGACGATCATGAGAGGAGCCATGGGGTTCAGCATAGGAGCGTGGGCGCGAAGCACGAGGATTGCATGGTCTGACCACACCCGCTACTGTGGTCAGACCACAACGAGGTAAGGGGTTCCATGTCTGCAGAGATCGTCGGCGCTCCGCGTGCCTGGCAATTGGTGCTCGAACGGCTCGAAGAAGAGCTCCTCGAGGGCAAGCTCGTTCCCGGAGATCATCTGCCCCCCGAGCGCGAACTGGCCGTGAACCTCGGCGTCGGTCGTTCGAGCGTGCGCGAGGCGCTGCGGGTGCTCGAAGTTCTCGGACTCATCCGCACCGGCACGGGGTCGGGTCCCTCCTCCGGCGCGATCGTCATCGCGACGCCGAGCGGGGGGATGTCGGCTCTGCTCCGACTTCAGGTGGCCGCGCAGGGCTTCGCTCTTGCTGACGTGGTCGAAACCAGGCTTGTGCTCGAATCCGCCGTGGTCGAGGCCCTCGCCGATCGCGCGTCCCCGCCGACGGCCGATGCGCACGCGGTGGTTCGCGCGATGGATGCCCCCACCCTGACACCCGCCGAATTCCTCGCTCTCGACGCGCAATTCCACCTCGCGCTCGCCGACGCGTCGGGCAACACGGTCATCGCTGCCATGATGGCGGGCCTTCGCACCTCGATCGAGTCGTACGTCCAGGCGGGTGCAGCACGCATCACCGACTGGGATGCCACGGCAGACCGTCTTCGCGCAGAGCACCGCGGCATCCTCGCGGCCGTCGATGCGCACGAACCCGGACGCGCCCGCACGCTCGTCCATTCCCATATCGCCGGGTACTACTCCCAAGCGGCGCTCGCCCGCGATCTCACCGAGTGACGAAAGGTTCCCCCCATGGTCGCACGCCAGCTCCCCAACCCCACCGAACTCCTCGAACTCATGTCCTTCAAGAAGCCGGAGTTCAACGGACGCAAGCGCCGTCTCGACGCCGCGCTCACGATCGACGATCTCCGCACGATCGCCCAGCGCCGCACACCGAAGGCCGCGTTCGACTACACAGATGGCGCCGCCGAGGGGGAGATCTCGCTGGCCCGGGCTCGGCAGGCCTTCCGTGACATCGAGTTCCACCCCGACATCCTGCGTCCCGCCGAGAACGTCGACACGTCCACCTCGATCCTTGGAGGCCGCAGCGCCCTCCCGTTCGGCATTGCGCCGACGGGATTCACGCGCCTCATGCAGACC
>JAHIOK010000170.1 GCA_018895315.1 Actinomycetota bacterium
CGCGCTCCGCATTCGACATGGTCGTTGCGCCGAACATGACAATGGGCGATGTCATTCAGCGGCTCGACGGGCTTCAGGTAGGGCTCGTGCAGGGCCAGTCGATCGGCTACGAAGGCGTCGCCGACCTGTTGCCTTCGGGCTACCGGTTCGCGAATGCCGCGAGCGTGCACGAGACCTCGACGGCCGAGCTCGCGATCGCACTGACGCTCGCCGTACAACGCCAGATCGACCTCTTCGCGGTGAATTCCACTCGCGGCATATGGGGCAGCGTCTTCGCCGACAGCCTTGCCGACCGCCGGGTGCTGCTGGTCGGCTACGGCGGTGTCGGCAAAGCGATCGCCGCGAGACTCCTGCCGTTCGAGGTCGAACTCTCGGTCGTGGCACGCCGCGCCCGAGACGAGGACGGCGTCGCAGTGCACGGCATCGCCGAGCTGGCGGAGCTGCTCCCCCACGCCGAGATCGTCATCCTCGCCCTCCCCGGCGGCGACGAGACCCGGCACGTGATCGATGATGCGGCTCTGACGGCGCTCCCCGACGGCGCACTCGTGGTGAACGTCGGCCGCGGCCAGCTCATCGACACCGATGCACTGGTCGAACACGTGCAGCGCGGACGCATCAGGGCGGCGCTCGACGTGACCGACCCGGAACCACTGCCCGCCGGCCACCCCCTCTGGAACACTCCAGGAGTGCTCATCTCCCCGCACGTCGGCGGCGCATCGACCGCCATGGCTCCGCGCATCGCGCGGCTGGTGCGAACCCAGATCGATCGGATGCTGCGCGGCGACGAGCCCCTCAACGTCGTCGTCGACACGCGCTGACCGGGCCCCTCCTGCTCAGTTCCGTTTACGAACGGTTTTCGGTGCTCCAGGGCGTCCCCGAGCACCCAAAACCGTGCGTAAACGGATCGGCCAGGAACGGTCAGGGGGTGTCGATGTCGGCGCCCGACCAGAGATCGCCGCACTCCACCTCGAGGGCACCGTGGGCCAGAAGGTAGGGGCGCGCCCCGCGATCGCCCCTCAGCGAAGTCGCGAGGGGGCGCCAGTGATCGCGCCCCACAAGCACGGGATGCCCCGGCCTGCCTCCGTACACGGCCTGGGCGAGCGCGGAACGCGGTTCGGGTGCTGCGTCGAGCACACGGCGCACCGCGTCAGGGGTGGCCTCGGGCGTATCGACCGGCGTGATCACAAGCACATCGGCCTCGAGTGTCTCGGCCGCCGCGAGCCCGGCCCGGAGAGTCGCCGCAAGCCCCTCCGCCCAGTCCCCCACGCGCACGATTGTCGCGGCCGGGGGCACGAGCGCTGCGGCCTCGTCGGCAGCCGCACCGAGCGCGACGAGAACATCGGAGCAGCCCGCATCCTGGAGCATCCGCACGGCGCGCTCCACCCAGGGTGTGCCATCCGGGGTGCGGGCAAGCGCCTTCGGGCCTCCGAACCGTGTGCCTGCACCCGCCGCGAGCACGAGACCGTACGCGCGCACGGAGGGATCGACGGGGCTCATTTCACGCCAGCGTAGCGCGCAGGTAACACACCGCGGTTACGGTGGGTGGATGCTCGAACTGGCCCCGGAACTGCTGTCACTGCTGCGCGCAGGCGCACCGGTCGTGGTGGTGACGGTGACCCGAGTGGCACGCAGCGCGCCCCGCGGGGCGGGCGCGACGATGGCCGTGACTGCGGACGCCCGAGTGATCGGATCGATCTCCGGCGGGTGTGTCGAGGGCGATGCGATGATGCTCGCGCTGGAGATCCTGCGCACCGGCGAGGTGCGCACCGCGAGCTTCGGGTTCAACGACGACGTTGCGCACGCGGCGGGGCTCGCCTGCGGCGGATCGGTCGAGGTGGCGGCCTGGGCGGTGGATGCCTCGGATGCCGTCACTCTCGCCGCGCTCGAGGCAGTCGCCGCCGGGCGCTCGGCGGTGGTCGGGATCGTGCTCAACGGGTCTGCCAAGGGTCGCGTGCTCGGCAGGGCGGAGGTGGATCGCGCAGTGGCGTCGAGCCACGATTCCGTGTCGCGCGCCGAAGCCCTATCGCGGGGCGAGAGTTTCATGCTTACTTCGGCATACGACGCCGCTGATGTGTTGATCCTCGCGCACGCACGCGCCCCGCGTCTGGTCGCCCTCGGCGCCGGACAGCATGCCGCGGCGCTCTGCCGCCTCGCCTCGGCTGCGGGATTCTCGGTCACGGTGTGCGATGTGTGGGCGACGCTCGTCACCCCCGAACGCTTCCCCGACGCCACCGAACTCGTCGTCGCACTCCCGCACGAATACCTCGCCTCCCTCGCTGAGGACGACATCGATGCGCGGACCGCGGTCTGTGTGCTCACCCACGACGAACGGCTTGATGTGCCCGCACTCCGGATCGCCCTCACGCTGCCGGTGGGCTTCGTCGGTGCGATGGGCGCCCGCTCGACCGTCGCGCGCCGCGCGGAACTCCTCCGCCAGTCGGGCATCGACGAGACCTCACTCGCCCGGCTGCACTC
>JAHIOK010000171.1 GCA_018895315.1 Actinomycetota bacterium
CGCGGCAACCACCGCAACCAGGCATCTACCGCCTGGCTGACCTGGGTTTCGAGCGACCGCTCCACGCCCCCACCGTACTGCCGTATGCGCAATTCTTCCCGGTTTTCCGCGGATTCTCGGCGCGCCGACAGCTCATTCCTCCTCGCCCCGCTCCCAGGGCCAGCGCGGACGTTCCGCCCGGGTGCGCACCAGGGCGATCCCGCCCCACGCCGCGACGAGTCCCGACAGCACGACCACCGCACCGAACCAGCTCGTGACAGTGCGCCCGACGATGCCGAGCGCGGCGGCCGCATCGGCACCGTCGACGAGGGCTCCGATCACGACTCTGGCGACGTAGGCGAGGGATGCGGCAATGGCCACCGAGATCGCAGCCCAGAACGACGGATGCGGCCGCCGCACGGCCGACCAGAGCACTCCCGCGAACGCGGCGGCAGCGAGCACGCTCCCGAGCACGCCGGCGAGCTGGCCGAGGCCGGGCACGGCGATCACGTCGGCGTTCGTCAGCAGACTCGTGACCCCGAGCCCGCAGATCACCAGCGCGACGAATCCCGTCAACGAGAAGACGACCGCCACGGCCGGCCGGACAGGGCCGCCCGAAGACTCCCCGCCGACGGACACCTACGCCCGAACGAGCTGCGGACCGGCTTCGAGCGTGCGCTCGTACTCGCGCTGCGCTTCGTTGTTGATCTCGGTGACGCGCTTTCCGCGCGCCGAGACCCATGCTCCGAACCAGATCGTGAGTTCGCGACCGATCACGAACGCCGCGATCGCCAGTGGGGCGAACATCTGAGCGTCGACGAGATTGGCGCCTTCGCGAGCGGTCAGGTTCCAGAACGGCGCCTGGAAGAGCTGACCCAGGATGTGCCCGCCATAGGATGCCACACCCACGAGCAGTCCGAAGATCACCCAGTGGCCCCACCGCGCACGGTTGAGGACGGCGCCCAGGAGCCAGAAGGCGATGAAGAACACGACGACCGGAACCCACAGGGCCCAGGAGGTGGCCGCCGCGAGCGCCTTATCAGCGATGGTGGAGGAGGTGACGTCGCCCGTGACGAATCCGAGTGCGAGCCAGACTCCCAGGTAGAGGACCGCGAAAGCGACAGCTGCGAGCAGGCCGATCGCACCGGCGGCTCCGCGGTTTCCGCGGGGACGGGGTGCTTCGGGCGCCTGCACGAAGATCGGCTGCGGAGCCACGGTCGCAGCGGTGGCGACGGCAGGGGCCACGTAGGCCGGTTCGACGTACGTGGGCTCGGAGGCGATCGGGCCGGAGGCGACGGGCTCTGCATCGACCCACGCCTCGGTCGACGGGGAGGAAGCCGAGGCTGCGCCGGCCGTGGAGGCTGCGACCACATCGGGGTCGTCCGGTCGGTCGTACCACGGCGTGTTGTCTGTGGCCGGCGCGGACGCAGCGGCCGGCGCGGGGGCCTCCGGCGCCGCAGCGGCTTCGTCGAGCTCTGCCGGGGTGACGGCGTCGCGCTGGGCGGCCTCTGCCTCGGCGAGCCCTTCGTGGGCACGTCCTACGACGTCGTCGACAGGCGTCGACTCATCGACCGGTTCACCGTACGACGATTTGGCGTCACTCATCGGATGCACTCCTCACGCGGGCGCACACCCGCATTTCCAGGGTAACCCGGGCATTCCCCCAGCAGGCGGAGGCGTGCCGCCGTGTGTCGTACTCGATCGCGCGTCGGTCATGCGGGTTATCGTGAGGCTATGAAAGCCAGGCAGCTCGCGCTCGCGGTCCTCTCGGTGGCCGTAGCCGCGAGTGCGCTCACGGCGTGCGCCCCGGAGGGCAGCCCCGCCCCCACCGGATCGATCGTGTCACCGACGCCGATCAACAGCGATACCCCGGACACGACGGCATCTCCCTCCCCGTCGGCCTCGTCCACGGCTGCTGCGGTGGCGATCCCGAACGATTGCCGCGCCATCCTGTCGGCGACCGTCCTCGCCGAGTTGAAGGACGTACCGCTCAACGACCCGGCTTTCGGGCCGAGCGGCGTGGCCGCCGACGGCAGCCTCACCTGCATCTGGGCAAATCCCGGCGCCGACACGACGAATCTGACGACGAAGATTTCGCGGATGTCACGGGGCCCGGCTCTCGACATGCTCAACGGACTCGCCGCCACCGAGGGGTTCACCTGCTATACGCCCGATGGGGGCACGCGCTGCGAGAAGACGTACCCGAACCCGAAGTACCCCGTCACCGACGGCCGCACCCTGTTCTGGCGCGACGATGTGCTGATCGACACGCGGTTCTCCAACCTCGCACCGAGCGGCTACACCGCGAGCATCGTCGCCCACATCTTCGCCTGACCCCCCGCCCGACCCCGGCCCCCGCCTCTGCACCCGTCTCTGCGCCAGTCCGTGCGCCGAAACCACACTGCGCTCACGAATCCACACCCGGCGCGCGCCACAGGGCGTGGTCTCAGCAACACGGCGTGGTTTGGGCAGGTCAGCCGTGCGACGGCCCGCTGCTCGGGGCTACGGCCACGATCTCACCAGATGCGCTCGACCAGGCGATCGGTGAACCCGTCCGGATGCCACGAGCGGAACTGCGACGAAAGCCAGAAGCCGCTGCGGATCACATCCTCCTCGATCGTCTCGCCGTCGGCCTTCGTGCAGCGGACCCCGTCGCCCGAGGCGCTGCACGTGAAGCCCTGGCCGACAAGCGCCGGCTGCGCGAGGGGTGCAGCAGCCGCAGCATCCACCGTCGCCAGCGTCGTTGAGATCGTCGTCGCCGCTTTCAGCCGCCACGCACAGGTCAGGATGACTTTCGGATGCAGCGCATCGACGAGCGGCGTCGCCGAGGTCGCGGCCGCCGAGGTGTTCTGCGACAGCAGCACTTTGGGAGTCCACACGAGCTCAGCCCAGAGGCTGTCGGGGTAGAGGTCACGGCAGTCGCGGAGCTGCGCGGGGGGCGTCGCCGTTCCACCCTTCGCCTCCGCCAGCGGCGTGGAGGTCGATCCCCGCAGCGTCTGCCCGGCGAAGTCAATGGCACCGGGCACGCCGGGCGCCGCGATCCACACCAGCGCACCGATTATGCCTGCGCAAATCAGTCCGACCGGCCACGCCAGCCACAGGCTGCGTCCACCCACACGCGCCATCCTCCACCTCCCCCTCCACGCTAGGCGGGAGCCGCGCAGGCGCCCTTCCCGGCACGCGGCGGCCGCGTCATCCGGCCCCGGTATACCGTCGCAACAGCGAAAGGCCCCGACCGGAGTCGGGGCCTTTCGATCAGGATCAGGGATGCCTCGAGGCGAGGCATCCCGTCACCGTCAGTTGTACGTGCCGGGCGTGAAGTCGTCCGTCGAGAAGCTGTCGAAATCGACGTAGCTCAGGTCGGCGTCGCTGTAGGCGCCGTCCGACGCGAAGATGCGGTTGGGGTACCGCTCGCTCTTCGCCTCCTCCGTCGCCTCGACGGCGACGTTGCGGTACTTCGCAAGTCCCGTTCCGGCGGGGATGAGCTTTCCGATGATGACGTTCTCCTTGAGGCCGACGAGCGGGTCGCTCTTGCCCTCCATGGCGGCCTGCGTGAGCACGCGGGTCGTCTCCTGGAAGGAAGCGGCCGACAGCCACGACTCCGTCGCGAGCGACGCCTTCGTGATACCCATCAGCTCGGGGCGACCCGACGCGGGACGCTTGCCCTCGCCGACCGTCTGACGGTTCATGTCGATGAACCGGCGCGAGTCGATGAGCTCACCGGGCAGCAGCGGGGTGTCGGCGTGGTCGACCACGGTGACCTTCCGCAGCATCTGGCGCACGATGACCTCGATGTGCTTGTCGTGAATCGGCACACCCTGCGACCGGTACACGCCCTGCACGCCGTTCACGAGGTACTTCTGCACCTCGCGGGCGCCCTGGACGCGCATGATCTCCTTGGGGTCGAGCGTTCCGAGGAGGAGCGGCTGACCCACGGTGACGCGCTGGCCGTCTTCGACCAGAAGCGTTGCGCGCTTGAGGACCGGGTAGACGATCGGCTCGTCGCCGTTGTCGGGCGTGAGGATGACCTTCTTCGCACGGTCGGTCTCATCGATCGTGATGCGACCGTCCGACTCGGCGATCGGCGACGCACCCTTGGGGGTACGCGCCTCGAAGAGCTCCTGCACACGCGGCAGACCCTGGGTGATGTCATCCGCCGACGCCGAACCACCGGTGTGGAAGGTGCGCATCGTGAGCTGGGTTCCGGGCTCACCGATCGACTGGGCCGCGATGATGCCGACGGCCTCGCCGATGTCGACGATCTTGCCGGTGGCGAGCGAACGGCCGTAGCACTTCGCGCAGACACCGACGGCGGAATCGCAGGTGAGCACCGAGCGCACCTTGATGGTCTCGACACCCGCCTCGACCAGCTTGTTGATGAGGATGTCTCCGACATCGTCACCCGCCGAAGCGACGACCTCGCCCGACGGGGCGACGACATCGGACGACAGGGTACGAGCGAACACCGAGTTCTCGACGTTCGCGTCCTTGACGAGCACGCCATCGGCACCCGCGGCGGCGATGGGCAGCTCGAGTCCCTTCGACGTATTGCAGTCCTCTTCACGGATGATGACGTCCTGCGAGACATCCACGAGACGACGGGTGAGGTATCCCGAGTCTGCGGTACGCAGAGCGGTGTCGGCCAGACCCTTACGGGCACCGTGGGTCGCGATGAAGTACTCCGCCACCGACAGTCCCTCGCGGTACGAGGAGATGATCGGGCGAGGGATGATCTCACCCTTCGGGTTGTTCACCAGGCCTCGCATACCCGCGATGTTGCGGATCTGCAGCCAGTTACCACGCGCCCCCGACGACACCATGCGGTTGATGGTGTTGTCTTCGGGGAAGTTGTCGCGCATCGCCTTCTGGACGGCGTCGGTCGCCTCGGTCCAGATCTTGATGAGCTCCTGGCGACGCTCGGCGTCGGTGGTGAGACCCTTCTCGTACTGCGACTGGACTTTGGCGGCCTGCTTCTCGTAGCCACCGACGATCTCGGCCTTGTTGGGCGGGGTGAGGATGTCGCTGAGCGCGACGGTCACACCCGAGCGCGTGGCCCAGTAGAAGCCGGCGTCCTTGATGCGGTCGAGGCTCGCGGCCACTTCCACCTTCGGGTACTCCTCCGCCAGCTTGTTGACGATCTGCGACAGCTTGCCCTTGTCTGCCTGCTCGCGGACGAACGGGTAGCCCTTCGGGAGGGTGTCGTTGAAGATCGCCTGGCCGAGCGAGGCGTCCACGAGACCGTGGCCGTTGCGCTCGATGCCCTGGGAGTCCACGTGCGGTTCGTACCCCTCGGGGCTTTCGCCCTCGAGGAAGGTCAGACCCGGGATGCGGATACGCGCCTTGGCCTGCAGGTCGAGGGTTCCCTCGTCCTTGGCCAGGATCGCCTCGCCGACCGAACCGAACACGCGACCCTCGCCGGCTGCACCCTTTTTGACCGTGGTCAGGTGGTGCAGGCCGATGATCATGTCCTGCGAAGGCAGGGTGACCGGACGACCGTCGGACGGCTTGAGGATGTTGTTCGACGCCAGCATCAGGATGCGGGCCTCGGCCTGAGCCTCGACCGACAGCGGCAGGTGCACAGCCATCTGGTCGCCGTCGAAGTCTGCGTTGAACGCAGCGCAGACGAGCGGGTGCAGCTGGATGGCCTTGCCCTCGACGAGCTGAGGCTCGAAGGCCTGGATGCCGAGGCGGTGCAGCGTGGGCGCACGGTTGAGGAGCACCGGACGCTCGCGGATGATCTCCTCGAGCACGTCCCAGACCTCGGGGCGGGTGCGCTCGACGGCGCGCTTGGCCGCCTTGATGTTCTGCGAGTGACCGAGGTCGATCAGACGCTTGATCACGAACGGCTTGAACAGCTCGAGGGCCATCTGCTTGGGCAGACCGCACTGGTGCAGCTTGAGCTGGGGCCCGACGATGATGACCGAGCGACCCGAGTAGTCGACGCGCTTTCCGAGCAGGTTCTGGCGGAAACGACCCTGCTTTCCCTTGAGCATGTCGCTCAGGGACTTGAGGGCGCGGTTGCCGGTACCGGTGACGGGGCGACCACGGCGACCGTTGTCGAACAGTGCGTCGACGGCCTCCTGCAGCATCCGCTTCTCGTTGTTGACGATGATCTCGGGGGCACCGAGGTCGATCAGGCGACGCAGGCGGTTGTTGCGGTTGATCACACGGCGGTACAGGTCGTTGAGGTCGGACGTGGCGAACCGGCCACCGTCGAGCTGAACCATGGGCCGCAGCTCCGGCGGGATCACCGGCACCGCATCGAGC
>JAHIOK010000172.1 GCA_018895315.1 Actinomycetota bacterium
CAGCAGGAACCTCTTCGACCCGCGCGTGCTCTTCATGGTCATCCTACATCGCCGCCGGGCTCGGAGCCGACACGGATGATTCGATGCGGCAGCGCGATCGGATTGGTGCAACACCGATCTGCGGGGTGCGTCGAGTTGACCGCACACAGTCGAGGTGTTTGGATTTGGACTGACCCGGTTGCCGGGTGCTGAACACTCGGTGAACTGTTCGTTCGCGCCGCCGTCGCCCGTCGGCACTCCGTCTCCTGATCAATGGAAAGCGAACGGTGGAAACCGCAGCACTGATCGTCATCCTCATCATCGTGCTCGCGCTGTTCTTCGACTTCACGAACGGGTTTCACGACACCGCCAACGCCATGGCGACCCCGATCGCCACCGGGGCGCTCAAGCCGAAGGTGGCCGTGCTCATCGCGGCATCCCTCAATCTCGTCGGTGCATTCCTCTCCACGGAGGTGTCCAAGACGATCTCGCACGGGATCATCCGGGAAGATCAGATAACCCCTCAGACGTTCCTGCCGCTGATCTTCGCCGGCCTGATCGGTGCAGTGACCTGGAACATGCTGACCTGGCTGCTCGGGCTCCCCTCCAGCTCCTCGCATGCGTTGTTCGGCGGCCTCATCGGGGCGACGCTCGTGGGCGTCGGATTCATGGCGATCGACTTCGGTGTCGTTCTCAGCCGTGTGGTGCTGCCGGCGCTGATCTCTCCCGTCACCGCCGGAGTCATCGCCTTTCTTGCGACACGTATGGCGTACGCGCTCACGCGACGCTTCGACTCGAAGGCCGACGGCCGCGACGGGTTCCGGTGGGGACAGATCTTCACCTCCTCGCTCGTCGCACTCGCCCACGGCACGAACGACGCGCAGAAGACGATGGGCGTGATCACACTCACGCTGATCATGGCCGGGTGGCAGGACTCGTCGCAGACGAACCCGGAGCTGTGGGTCGTCTTCGCCTGCGCCCTCACGATCGCCCTCGGCACCTACGTGGGCGGATGGCGCATCATCCGGACGCTCGGCAAGGGTCTCACCGACATCAAGCCCGCCCAGGGCTTCGCTGCCGAGACCTCGACTGCCGCGACGATCCTCGCCTCGAGCGCCCTCGGCTTCGCGCTGTCCACCACCCAGGTCGCGTCGGGCTCGGTGATCGGTTCGGGGCTCGGCCGTCGCGGATCCACGGTGCGCTGGGGCACAGCGGGACGCATCGCGATCGGATGGCTCCTCACGCTGCCGGCGGCAGGCATGGTCGGCGGGCTCGCGGCGCTCATGGTCGGATGGCTCGGCAACTGGGGCATTCTGATCGACGCGATCGTGGCGGTGATCATGATCGTCGGAATCTTCTGGCGCTCGCGGCGCAATAAGGTCACGGCAACCAACGCGATGAGCGAAGTGGCGGACTCGGGTCTCGCGATCAAGGTTCAGAGGAATCCGCCGCCCACCCGACGGGGGAAGGTGTCGAAATGAGCATCGCCATCAACTGGCTCGCCTTCGTCACGGTGTTCGCTGCGGCGCTGACAGGCACCATCCTCGTCGTCGGCTTCTACTCGATCGGGCTGAGGCTTCTGGTGCGTGCCGGGCATGCACCCGTCGTCGCACCCGCAGAATTCACCGATGCCATCACCGTCATCTCGGCGAAGCAGGCGGCGCGCGCCGTGAAAGCGGCCGCGAAAGCCGCCCAGCGAAGCCCTCTCAGCGATACGCAGAAGCGTGTTGCCCTCGCGGGGGCGTACGCCTCCTTCTCACTGTGTGCGCTCGCTGTGCTGGCTGGCCTGCTGCTGATCGTGCTCGGGCGCTGAGGGATCCTGCGATGAACGCGCCGCTGACGGGCTCTTGATGCTGAACCGGCGGCATCGCGTCGCGCTCCTGGATGCCTCGGGGCGTCGCGTCCGGGTCGTCCACGGTGCGTCGCGCCCCGAGCTCCCTCGGCTGGACGTGTCCTGGCCGGAGCCGTCCGATCTTTTCGCGGCAGTGGGGGTGGACGAGGCCGACACCCTCAGCCCGCCGTGGCGCGACGACGACGGCATCGTCACGCACGTCATGCGAATTCCGGATGGGGGATCCGCCGGGGGCGCCTGGTGCCCCCTCGACGAGGTCGTCGAGCTCTCGACCGACGCGGTGGAACGCATCACGGCGGACGTCGTGCGCTGGAGCGAAACCCACCACGACGACGATCGCCCCGCGTGGTACCGCGCGGGCTGGCGCGAAGGCGTCGATGCCTGGGTCGACGGGGCTCTCGCCGCGCGCGGACTGGTTCGCCGGGGAGCGGCCGAGCTGATCAAGCTGTGGAGTTTGTCTGCAGTACTCCGCTATACCGTCGACGACGACGCATCGGGTCAGCGTTCGGTGTGGTTCAAGGCGACCTACGACGGCTTCCATGCCGAGCCGGCGATCACTGAGGAGGTGGCCGCGCACGCGCCAGAGCTTGCGCC
>JAHIOK010000011.1 GCA_018895315.1 Actinomycetota bacterium
GACATTCCAGAAGAACCCGTTCACGATCCTCTCGCTCGCCTCCGGCGGCAACATCAAGACACCGCAAGACATGGTCGGCAAGAAGATCGGCGTGCAGGCATCCAACCAGTCGCTGTTCGAGGCGCTGCTCAAGGTCAACAAGATCGACCCATCGTCTCTGACGATCGTGCCGGTCGAATACGACCCGTCGGTGCTCGTGAACGGCAACGTCGACGGCTTCGTCGCGTACCAGACCAACGAGGCGATCACGGTTCCGGCCGGTGGCAACCCCGTCACGCTGATGAACTTCGCTGACAACGGACTGCCCTTCGTCGCCGAGACCGTCACCGTCACCGACCAGACCATCGCCGAGAAGCGCGACGAGCTCAAGGCCTTCCTGGTCGCCGAGATCAAGGGCTGGACCAAGGCCGTCGCCGACCCGAAGGCCGCCGCCGAACTCGCCGTCAACAACTACGGCAAGGACCTCGGACTGAAGCTCGAGACCTCGATCGCCGGAGCCACGGCGCAGGCCAAGCTCGCCGTCTCGGACGACACCAAGGCGAACGGCCTCTTCACGATCAGCGATGCTCTCCAGACCGAGACCATCGACTCGCTGAAGGCCGTCGGGCTCAACATCTCGGCCTCCGATCTGTTCGACCTGTCGCTGCTCAAAGAGGTCTACGCCGAGAACCCCGACCTCGTGAACTACGCGGGCTGAGCGGACTCCTTCGTGACCGACAGCACCACCACCGGTACCCGGGGTCTCACGACCCCGGGTACCGGGCTGCACATCAGCAGCCTGCACAAGGAGTTCCGCGTCGGCTCGAAGACCGTCGTGGCGTTGCAAGACGCCAACCTCCACACCGACCAGGGAAGCTTCCTGTCTCTGCTCGGACCCTCCGGATGCGGCAAGTCCACGATCCTCCGCATCCTCGCCGGCCTCGAACAGCCCACGAGCGGTACCACTCGCGTCGACGGCAAAAGCCCGAAAGAGCTGCGTCGTGACAACCAGCTCGGCATCGCGTTCCAAGACCACGCCCTCCTGCCGTGGCGATCCGTGCTCTCCAACGTGCGACTGCCGTTCGAGATCGCAGGCAAGCCCGTCGACAAGTCCTACCTCAACGAACTCATCAACCTCGTCGGCCTGACCGGATTCGAGAAGGCCAAGCCCGCCCAGCTGTCCGGTGGCATGCGTCAGCGCGTCTCGATCGCCCGATCCCTCGTCATGAAACCCTCGGTGCTGCTCCTCGATGAGCCCTTCGGCGCCCTCGACGACATGACCCGGCAGCGCCTCAACCTCGAACTCCTGCGCATCTGGACCGAGAAGCCCGCGACCACCCTGATGGTCACCCATGGCATCTCGGAGGCGATCTTCCTCTCCGACCAGGTCGCCGTGATGAGCCCGCGCCCCGGCCGCATCAAAGAGATCATGGAGATCGACCTGCCGCGCCCGCGCACCCCCGAGATGATGCGCACCCCCGAATTCCACGCCTACGTCGATCACGCCTCGGGGCTGCTGTTCGGCGCGGGCACCGAGACCGGCGCCAGGCCGGTCGTCGCCGAACCAGCCGCATCCGAGCCGGCCCTCGCCGTCTTGCCGGTCCTGCCGCAATGAACCTCTTGAGACTGCCCGCCTGGGCATCTAGCCTCATCGGCGTCGCCGCCGTGGTCGTGGTGTGGTGGATCGCCTCGGTGCTCACGCCGTCGGCCGGGTCCTATGCACCGGTGCCCTCGCCGGTCGCGGTGCTGCAGACCATGTTCACCGACGGCTTCGCCTTCTACTGGCCGAACTTCTCGGTGACGATCACCGAGGCGGCGATCGGCTACTTCTGGGGCAACCTCGCCGCTCTGTTGATGGCCGCGATCGTGCTGCTGATCCCCTGGCTCGAAGGCATCGTGACGCAGATCGCGGTGCTGACATATTGCGTGCCGATCGTCGCGATCGGCCCCCTCGCGATCGTCATCCTCGGCGGAGCCAAGGTCGCCGGCGCGCCGTCGACCACGGCGATCTTCTTCGCGGCGCTGTCGGTCGTCTTCACGACCGTCGTCGGCTCGCTGCTCGGTCTGAAGGCGGCGGATAAGGCCGCCCTCGACGTGGTGAGCGTCTACGGCGGATCCCGGTTCACCCAGCTCCGCAAGGTGCGCCTC
>JAHIOK010000173.1 GCA_018895315.1 Actinomycetota bacterium
ACACGGACGAGTGGGCAGCCACCCTGGCGGATCCGGAGAAGCTGCGACGGTTCGCATCGTTCGTGAACGCACCGACGACTCCCGACCCTTCCATGGGCTACACGGCCGAACGCGGTCAGGTGCGACCGGTGTCGACCGAGGAACGTTCCGATGGCAGCGTTCTCATCGCCGGCACCACACTCGCGGTGCGGCGATGAGCGCGGTTCGGTCGCCCTCCACCGCACCCACGAGCACGTGGGTGCGGATCTGCGCATTCACCGATATCGAGCGGGAACGCGGATGTGCGGCGCTGATCGCCGGCGAGCAGATCGCCATCTTCCGCACACACGACGATCATCTGTATGCGCTCCAGCAGCTCGATCCATACAGCGGCGCGTCCGTGATGTCGCGCGGGATCGTCGGCACTCGGAGCGAGGTTCCCACCGTCGCATCGCCGATGTACAAGCAGGTGTTCGACTTGCGCACGGGTGAGTGCCTCGACTCACAGGGAAAAGCGCTCGAAAAGCTACGCACGTATCCGATCACTGTGGACGACGGCGGCGCAGTGCTCATTCAGTGGGAGGAGACGCGATGGTCACGATGATGGGGATATCCCTGGTTGGACGACAGGTCGTCATGGTCGGCGGTGGCCGCGTGGCAGCACGGCGCATCCGTCGTTTCCTCCTCGATGGTGCCGTGATTCGCGTTGTCGCACCGGAGGTGTGCGCCGACGTGGCACGTCTCGTCCAGGACAATCAGCTGGAGTGGATCGCACGAGGGTTCCAGCCCGCCGACCTCTCCGATGCATGGCTCGTTCACACCGCAACGGGTGACGCGCCCACCGACGGTGGTGTCGCTGCGCTGTGCTCTGAGCGGCGGATTCTCTGCATCAACGCCGGTGACGGTGCACACGGCAGCGCACGATTGGCAGCCGAGACCCAGTCCGGTGACAGCATCGTCGGCGTGGTCTCAGATACGGGCGTCGATCCCGTCCGCACGAGCCTTCTGCGTGATGCGATCGCCGAACGGCTTCGGAATGGCGGACTGCCCGTGCGACGTCGCCGCACGACGACCGTGGGCCACGTACATCTCGTCGGTGGCGGCCCCGGACCGGTAGACCTCATCACCGTGCGTGGCCGGCGCCTGCTGGCAGAGGCCGACGTGGTCGTCACGGACCGGCTGGGGCCCACCGCCGTCCTCGACGAACTCTCCTCGACGGTGGAGATCATCGATGTGGGCAAGCGCCCGCAGCACCATCCCGTGCCTCAGGACGAGATCAACGCGATCATCGTCGACCGGGCCCGTCGTGGACTTCGTGTCGTCCGCCTCAAGGGCGGCGATCCTTTCGTCTATGGTCGAGGTGGCGAGGAGGTCGCGGCCTGTCTCGCCACAGGCGTTCCGGTGGATGTCGTCCCAGGACTCACCAGCATTGTTTCCGTACCCCAGGCAGCCGGAATCCCGGTGACTCATCGCGGCACGGCCGCAGCCCTGCACGTGGTCAACGGGCAGGATGCTCCCACCGAGGCGACCCTGGCGGCGCTGCGGGACCCGCAGACCACGACCGTGGTGCTGATGGGCGTCAGCGCACTCGCCAGCTTCGCTGTGGCGGCGCTCGACGCCGGCGCGGACGAGAATCTACCTGTGGCGATCGTCGAGAGCGGCCACACCGATGCGCAGCGCACCACCCGCGCGACCCTCGCGACCGCGACCGATGCGGCAGCGCGCGCGGGGGTGCGCAATCCGGCTGTGATGGTCTTCGGACACGTCGCCGCCGTCGACCTCCTCATGCCGGCGTTGACCTCGCACGCGGACGGTCGCACTACTCTGTGAGCGTGTCTGCCTCTGAGAACGGATCCGTAGCCGGGATCGAGGCCGTGTCCAATGGGCAGACCAGCGACGCGGAGAAGTTCGCGCCCATCATCTCGGCGGCACTGTCGGGCTGCACGATCCTCCTCCCGGTCGACCGCCGATCCGGAGAGCTCACCGCCGCGCTCGAGCGTCACGGCGCCACGGTGCGACTGGCCCCTGCGCTGACGATCGTTCCGCACATCGACGATGAAGAACTC
>JAHIOK010000174.1 GCA_018895315.1 Actinomycetota bacterium
GGGTGCCGATCCCTGTGATCGTGCCTCCGACGACGAGAAGTGGAAGGAGGGCGCAGCAGCCGACCACGAGCAGTGCGGCGACGGCCCCAAGGAGCAGGCCACGGCCGCCTCGCTGGTCGTCCTGGTTGGGAGGCATTGGTGTTCTGTCCTCTCGTGGTGCCGTCTCAGCAGCAGGTCTCGGGACCGCAGCAGCTTCCAGACAGTTCGTCGGCACCGGTCCGGGGGCGCTCGAGCATCTCGGTGATCAGGGTGCTGCCAACCTCGAAGGCATCGGCGACCGTGAGGATTTGGGCCATCGGGTGTTCCGTGAGCCATCCGGCGGCGTCCTCGCGGGAAGCGAAGTAGTGGACCTGGTTGCAGAACGAGGAGCGAATCGAGTGCATGGCCTCGGGGCTGACCAAGGACACCACCGCGGTCGCCGGTTCCACGCTAGTGACACCGGCGGTCGAGTCGACGGTGACGCGGATCGTGTCGCCGCTGGCCGGGGAGATCGATTCGACCCGGGCGGGCCGATCGAGGAGCGGGCGAGGCTCCAGTTTCTGATGGGGTGGATCCGCTGTCTGGCGCGCGGTCAGGCGCAGCAGGACAGCATCGACACATCGGTGGTGAAGGCCTTGGCGACGATCCGGATGCCTTCGGCCGTGGTCAGGTACGGGGCCCACGCGTCGGCGACCTCGGTGATGGTCTTGCCGAGGATGTGGACACCTGCGGCGGCGAGTTCGCCGGCGTCCTTGGCGACCGCGGTCAGGCCGAGGATCTCGCCGGTGTCCGCGTTGGCGACCATCTTGATGAACCCGCGGGTGTCCCGGTTCACCAGCGCGCGGGGCACGTACTCCAGTGGCAGGACACGGCAGTCGCAGCGGATCCCGGCCGCGATGACCTCCTTCTCGGTCATCCCGACCGCGCCGACGGCAGGGCTCGTGAATGTGACCCGCGGCATCCGCGTGTAGTCGACCGACGTGCTGGCGTCAGTGAAGGCGTTCTCGGCGACCAACGTGCCGTGCCGGGCTGCGACGTAGACGAACTCGGGGTGCCCGGTGACATCCCCAGCCGCCCAGACGCGAGGGTTGGAGGACTGCAACTGGTCGGTGACCACGACCTCTCCGGCCGCGCCGGTCTTCACTTGCACGGTCTCGAGGTTGAGCCCGTCGGTGACCGGGGCGCGGCCGAGCGCGACGAGGATCTCGTCGGCACGGAACTCCTGCACGCCGCCCGAGACCTCGGCCGCGGCGACGATCTGGCCGGTGCCCGGGTCGCGGGTGACGCGGGTGGGGATGGCGCGGCGGACCACTCGGATGCCCTCGTCGGCGAAGATTTCCTGCAACGCCTTGGAGACTTCCGGCTCCTCCTTCGACGCCAGCCGGGACCTCACCAGCAGAGTCACCTTCGAGCCGAGCCGGGCGAACAACTGTGCCATCTCCAGCGCCACATAGCCCCCGCCGAGCACCAGCAGCGAGTCAGGCACCTCGGACAGCTCCATCGCCGACGTCGAGGTGAGAAAGTCGACGCCGTCCAGCCCCTCGATGGCAGGAGCCCACGGGCGGGAGCCTGTGGCGATGAGGTAGTGGGCGGCCTCGATGGTTTCGACGGTGCCGTCCGCGGCGGTGACCTCGAGGACCGACGCATCCGGCGTGCCGGCGAACGCCGCCTCGCCCTGGCGGACCGGCCAGCCGTAGGCTTCTGCCACGTCGATGTACTTCTCACTCCGCATCGCCTCGACCAGGTCCTGCTTGCCACCCACCAGCCCGTGCATGTCTACCGGGCCAGCGGTGGCGGCGATCCCCGGGAACCGGGAGCCCGCATCCGCGGCCACGTGGCGGGCCTCGGCGGCCGCGAGCAGCGCCTTGGACGGAACGCACCCCGTGTTCACGCACGTGCCGCCCAACGTGCCGCGCTCGATCATCACCACCGACTTTCCCAGTGTGGTGGCGCGGATCGCCGCGGCGAATGCCGCGCCACCCGACCCAATCACGGCCAGATCAAACCTCGATGGCATCCTTATTCCTCCCTGGACATCTTGGAACATCCCGCTGATACACTCATCATGAACCTTCCACCACAGGGGAAGGTCAAGCACGAAATTTGCGACCAGCGAAAAGGGGGGGCGGGGAATGCGGATCGGAGAGCTCGCCGACGCGGCCGGCACCACGGCGAAGACGTTGCGGTTCTACGAGGACCAGGGGCTCCTGCCGCCGGCCGGGCGCACGCCCAGCGGCTACCGCAACTACACCGCCGAGACCATCGCCCGAATCGACTTCATCCACCGCGGCCAAGCCGCTGGACTCACCCTCGCCCAGATCCAGCAGATCCTCCACATCCGCGACCACGGCCAAGCGCCCTGCAGCCACGTCCGCGACCTCCTCGACGCACGCCTCACCGATATCGACCAGCAGCTCAGGCAGCTCCACGACCTGCGCGACACCCTCGCCGGGCTCCGCGACCAGGCCGAGCACGTCGAGCCCGACACGTGCAGCTCGGATCAGGTCTGCCGCTATCTGTAGCCAAGCCCGGGGGTCTGTCCGATAATTCAGGCAGTCCCACTGGAGGCGCAAGCGTAGCGGGAGGCCATTGGTGCTCAGGTCGAGGTTGAGCGCAGCGCGGGATAGTCGGACCATTCGCCCCCGGAGAGGCGTGCCCAGGCGGCAGCTGATGACGCCGTGATGCCGAGCAGGTCGGACACGATTCGAGGATGCAGTTGTCGGGTGAGGTCCATCAGCGCGGTGACACGAGCGCTGCCGGCGAGGAGTCCTTCTTGACGGAGTCGACGGCTGAGCGGCCCGGGGGTGATCGGTCGGCCCGGGTTCCTGCCCGGGAAGAGCCAAGTGTCGGAGCGGTTGCCGTCGAGCAGCTGGACCATTGCTTCGGCGAGGACTTCGGGCAGCTCGATCGGTTCAGTTCCGACCGTCAGCGTCATGGGGCGCGCGGTCGTATCGACTTGTGCGCGGGTGATCGCTGCGATGCGGGTCAGGTGGAGCCCGTAGAACAGGACGAGCAATCCGCTGACTCGCGTCACGGGATCCATGTCGTCTCGCGTGATGAACGCGCGTGCCATCGTCCACCGATGGTCGGCGGCGTAGTCGCGCCCTTCGAGGCGATGGCTGCGGAACTCGACCCGGAGGCGGCTCAGGCGGTGCCGTCGCAGCCACCGGGTGAACGGCGCGAGGGCATCCCGTTGTGAGGGCGAACCGGTGAGGAAGCCGTCGAGAGATCGCTGCGGGTATGTCGTCAGCGTTTCGCCGCTCGCGCGGATCTGCTGCAGGAGGGCCGCGCACCGCTTCAGCGCCGCACGCACCTTCTGATAGGTGGAGCCGGATCGGACGGCCGTAGCTGGTCTGCCCCTGAGTGATCTGCCCGACGGCAGCAGCTCCCAGGTGCAGTACCGCCGTAGGAGGAGCCGGTCCTCGGGATGGGGGACGGTCGGAAGCCACCGTTGGAACCAGTGCTCGAACCTCGCCGCTTGGATGTCGAAATCGGGCAGCACGCCTGAGCGGATGAGGAGCGAGAGCAGGAATGCCACGGACTGGCCGGCGTGCGCTCTGGTCATGATCGCGTCCGCGGTGAGGGGCAGCGTGCCATCGGCGAGCTCACGGAGGACGACCGCACAGCGGCTCTTGTACAGCCACCGCTCGAGGGAGATCGCACTGCCGTGGTGCGTCACCAGATACTCCGCGAGCGGGTGCAGCTCGGGGCGGATCTCTCCGCTGTCGTCAGCAAGCAGTTGCTGGATGGCGATAGGTCGCCGGCACTCTACGCATAGCCGGTGCTTGCGCACCTCTTCGATCGTCCCGCATCCCGGGCATGCCATCGTCACGGGAGCTCCTGCGCACTCGGCGCAGACCTTGTGCCCATTCATGAAGCCAGTGAGGAACACCTTCCGCCCGCACTCCGGGCACGGCTGGGGGCGTCGCATCGCGTAGTAGCAGCGGGCGCAGACCCGTCGGCCGTCCAGGTGCGTCGCTACGCGGCCCGGCTCCCCGCAGAGCTCGCACATCTTGACCGGCGCGGTGTAGCACGCGAGACAGACGAGCGCGGGGCGACGGACGATAATCGTGGCGTTCTGCCCGCATCGCGAGCAGTCGCCGAACGACCGCGGATCGGCTCGCCAGCAGTCCCGGCAGAACCGTTGCCCATCGACGGTGCGCTGCACGGGCTGAACTCGTCCGCATCTGGCACACGCGACCGATCGGGCATTCCGTTCACAGCGCGAGCAGTGGCGACCGCCGGTCTGCGTCTTGTGAGGCATCCGAACGGCACGTCCACAGGAATCGCATGTAGGCAAGACGACCCGCCCGGCACCCTCGTTCACGAGAGCGTGGGCCAGATCCTGCACCGTCACCGGTACGTTCCGGTGTCGCCCTTCGAGGACTCCAGGTTGTTTGAGGAGTGCGAGTTCGAGACGCCGTTGGGTGAGCGGCACGGGTGCGACTTCAGCCACGATCTCAACAAGGCGCTCCACCGGGATCTCCGGCGCGATCGCGTGGACGAGCCCGGCGACCTCAGCAACCCTGGGCTCCTGCGGAGGCTTCGCCACCGCGGCCTACTTCGAGCGCGGGCGACGGATCGTGGCCCGCACGGGCCGCAGATCGCCGATCGCACCCCGCGTCGCCTCTTCACCCACCGCGACCGGGGCCGCAGCCTCCCGGCGGGTGACCTGCACGAGGTCGTCGAGCGAGCACTCCAACGCGTCGCACAGCGCGGCGAGCACGTCGATGCGAACCCGCTGCGGTGCTTGCGTCACCAGTCGGTACACCTGTTCCCGGGACAGGTCGACGCCCCGCTCCTCGAGCAACGGCTTCAGCTTGGAGGTCTGGAAGATCCCGCGCGAGGCCATCACGCTGCGGAGGCTCCATGCGGTCTCGAGCTCAACGGTCATCTGCTTCTCCTTCGATGAGGGCCTTCAATGCGTCCGCGAGTACCCGGTTCTTGAAGTCCGAGCTGACGGAGGCGTAGATCGAGGTCGTCGAAGCATGCATGTGCCCGACCTGCTCCTGGACGAATCGGTCGGCGTAGCCGAACTCGAGCAGGTGCGTCACGTACGAATGCCGGAGGCTGTGCAGAGTCAGGGCCTTTGACAAGCCGGCCTCGTCCCGCAGCTCCGCGAACCGCCGGTCGAGATAGCCGGCCGACAGTCGGGTGCGGCGTTCCGTCACCCACAGCGCGTCAAGACGGTATCCACGCCACCCGCGCAATTGTCGACGGCGGGCTGCGGAGCCGCGTGATCGTACTCACGACGTTCGACTTGGACGAGTACGCCTTCGGGGCACTCCGCGCGGGGGCGAGTGCGTTCCTCGTCAAAACTGCGACACACCAAGAACTCGTGGACGCCGTACGCGTCGTCGCTCGAGGCGATGCCATCGTGACGCCCCGCATCACACGGCAGCTCATCGACGCCTACACCGGCCGCGACCAGCCCGTCCCGGGCGGACAGGGCCTCTCGGTTCTGTCCCCCCGAGAACGCGACGTTTTCAACGCGATCGCGCTCGGCCTCTCCAACGGCGAGATCAGCCAGGCACTGCATCTCTCACCCGCAACGGTGAAGACGCATATCAACCGAATCTTCGCCAAGCTCGGCGTCCGCGACCGCGTGCAGGCTGTGATTCTTGCCCACCAGCTCGGGTAGACCATCGGTGGTCAAGCGAACTGATGCGCGAACGCGACGGGGCTGAGCCCTAGACGCCGCGGTGCCGAAGTGAGACACTTCTCTGTTCTACTTCGGGAGGTCACCATGGGCGACGATGAACC
>JAHIOK010000175.1 GCA_018895315.1 Actinomycetota bacterium
GGCCCCACGAAGACCCCGTCGACCCCGTCGACCGCGGCGATGTCGGCCGCGGCATCCACTCCGCTCGCGGTCTCGATCTGCAGGAACAGCGAGACGTGCGCATCGGCGTTCTCGAGGTAACTCTCCACCCGGTTCCAGCGAGCAGAGCGGCCGAGCGCCGATCCGACGCCACGGCGGCCTCGCGGCGGATACCGCACAGCGTCGACGACGTCGCGCGCCTCGGCTGCTGACGAGATCATCGGCACGAGGAGGTTCTGGGCGCCGAGATCGAGCACCTGCTTGATCGTGACCACATCGGCCGACGGCACGCGCACGAGCGGCGTGATCGGGTACGGGGCCACGGCCTGCAGCTGCGCGAGCACCGACTCGAGACCGTTGGGCGAGTGCTCCATGTCGATGAGCGTCCAGTCCAGCCCGCTGCCCGCGCAGATCTCGGCCACCAGAGGGCTGCCGGAGCACACCCAGATGCCGGCGAGGGGCCGGGATGCCTCCGCCAGCGCATCGCGGAAGGTCGGAGCTAGATGAAGCGACATGTGATGGTTCCCATCGGTCCGAAGTCGCACAGCACCTCGTCGTCGCGCGACACCCACATCGGTCGGGTGAAGGAGCCGGCCAGGATGATCTCCCCGGCTTCGAGGCGCGCACCGTGGTGGTGGAACTTGTTCGCCAGCCACGCTACGCCGCGCGCGGGGTGATCGAGCACGCCGGCGGCGACGCCGGTCTCGGTGATCTCGCCGTTGCGGTAGAGCAGGCCGGGCACCCAGCGGAGGTCGATCTCATCGGGGGTTCTGCGCGTCTCGCCGAGCACCATGCCACCGTACGCGGCGTTGTCGGAGATGGTGTCGACGATCGTCCGGCCCTCGAGCTCGATGTGCGAATTGAGCACTTCGAGCGCCGGCACCGCGTAGTCGATCGCCGCCAGGGCGTCTTCCAGGGTGCAGTCGGGGCCTTCCAGCGGATGCTTCAACACGAACGCGAGTTCGACTTCGATGCGCACATTCGAGAAGAGATCCACCGAAATGTCGGAGCCGCTCGGGTAGACCGTGTCATCGAACATGACGCCGTAGTCGGGCTCGGTGATGCCCGTCGCCTCCTGCATGGCCTTCGAGGTGAGCCCGATCTTGCGGCCGACGAGGGTGCGGCCGGCCGCGACGTTCTTATCGCGCCACACGGCCTGGATCGCGTAGGAGTCCTCGATCGTCGCCTCCGGGTAGCGCGCCGTGATCCGCGGGATGACGCTGTGCATGCGATCAGCGTCGGCGAGCTCGTCGGCGATCATCGCAATGGTCTCTGGGGTCAGCATCCGGGTCCTCCTGAGGTCAGTCTTTCCTATGGGTGGGGCCTACAGCTGGTGACCGAGCTTGTACTCGCCCTGCTTGTACTCCGGCATCGATTCCTCGTCGGGGCGCGTGTATGAGAAGCCGTCGGCGCCGATCGTGACCGCCATCTCGGACGCGTCGGTGCGGGCGAGGACCGGCTGCGGGTTGCCGTCGAGGTCGAGCACGAGGGAAGCTTCGGTGTACCACGACGGCACGACGGGGTTGCCCCACCAGTCGCGGCGCTGGTTGTCGTGCACATCCCACGTGATGACCGGGTTGTCGGGATCGCCGGTGTAGTAGTCCTGCGTGTAGATCTCGACGCGGTGTCCGTCGGGGTCGCGAAGGTACAGGTAGAACGCGTTGCTCACTCCGTGGCGGCCGGGACCCCGCTCGATCGCGTCTGATCGGCGCAGCGCCCCGAGCTTGTCGCAGATCGCGAGGATGTTGTGCTTCTCGTGGGTCGCGAAGGCCACGTGATGCATGCGCGGCCCATCTCCGCCGGTCATCGCCGTGTCGTGGACGGTGGGCTTGCGGCGCATCCATGCGGCGTAGACGGTACCTTCGTCGTCCTGGATGTCTTCGGTCACGCGGAAGCCGAGGTCTTGCATGAACGCCACGGCCCGGGGCACGTCGGGGGTCACCTGGTTGAAGTGATCGAGTCGCACGAGCTCGCCGGGGGTGTGCAGGTCGTAGCGCCACGAGAGCCGCTCGACGTGCGTCACATCGTAGAAGAACTCGTACGGGAAGCCCAGCGGATCCTCGACGCGCACCGAGTCGCCGATGCCCTTCGTGAACCCCTCGGGGCGGCGCTCGACGCGGCATCCGAGCTCCGTGTAGAACGCGACGGCGGCATCGAGCTCCGCAGCGGAGCGGACGCGGTACGAGAAGGCCGCGACCGCCGCGATCGGGCCCGCGCGCAGCACGAGGTTGTGGTGGATGAACTCCTCCGTCGAGCGGAGATAGACGGCGTCGTCGTCCTCCTCGGTGACGTAGAGCCCGAGCACATCGACATAGAACTGACGGGATGCCGCCAGATCGGTGACGATCAACTCCATGTAGGCGCAGCGCAGGATGTCGGGGGCAGGTGTCGTCGGCGTCGGCACCGGATTGTCGGTGTGGATCGGCGCCTCCTGGGAGACGAAGAAACCAGAAGAAGTGAGGGTGCGGTCGTGCGGATCAGTCATGTCAGCGTCCTTGCGTGATGAGGGGAAGTGGAGCGGATGCCCCCTCGGCGGGGGCATCCGAGTCAGTGAGCGGGCTGCGCACCCTTGCCGAATGTGGGGTTGTGCACGGCGCCGAGGGTGATGTGCACGGCCTGCTGGTCGGTGTAGAAGTCGATCGAGCGGTAACCGCCCTCATGGCCGAGGCCGGAGGCCTTGACCCCGCCGAAGGGGGTGCGGAGGTCGCGCACGTTGTTCGAGTTGAGCCAGACCATGCCGGCCTCGATCGCTTGCGCGAAGTTGTGCGCGCGCTTCAGATCGTTGGTCCAGACGTAGGCGGCGAGGCCGTACTTCACGCCGTTCGCGAGGGCCAGCGCTTCTTCGTCGGTGTCGAAGGGAGTGATCGCGACGACGGGTCCGAAGATCTCTTCCTGGAAGATCCGAGCCTCGGGAGCGACATCGGCGAACACCGTCGGGGCGACGAAGTTGCCGGTGTCGAACCCTTCGGCACGGCCGCCGCCGGCCACGAGGCGCGCCTCCGTCTTGCCGATCTCGATGTAGCTCATGACCTTGTCGTAGTGCTCGGGGTGCACGAGCGCACCGACCTCGGTCGCCGCATCGTGCGGGTAGCCCACGACGACGCGCTTGGCCTGCGCTGCGTAGCGCTCGACGAACTCGTCGTACACGTCGCGCTGCACGAGGATGCGGGAGCCCGCCGTGCAGCGCTCGCCGTTCAGCGAGAACACTCCGAAGATCGTGGCGTCGATCGCGGCATCCAGATCAGCATCGGCGAAGACGATCGCCGGCGACTTGCCGCCGAGCTCCATCGACAGGCCCTTCAGGAACGGAGCGGCATTGCCGAAGATCAGCTGGCCGGTGCCGCTCTCGCCCGTGAACGAGATGAGCGGAACATCGGGATGCTTCACCAGGGCGTCGCCCGCATCTTCACCGAGTCCGTTCACGAGGTTGAAGACGCCCTTCGGCAGCCCTGCCTCTTCGAAGATCCCGGCCCACAGCGACGCCGAGAGGGGAGTGAACTCTGCGGGCTTGAGAACGACCGTGTTGCCGGTGGCCAGCGCCGGGCCGAGCTTCCAGGATTCGAGCATGAAGGGGGTGTTCCACGGGGTGATCAGGCCCGCGACCCCGATGGGCTTGCGGTTGACATAGTTGATCTGGCGGCCCGGCACCTTGTATGTGTCATCGGACTGAGCGACGATCAGGTCGGCGAAGAAGCGGAAGTTCTCGGCCGCGCGGCGGGCTTGTCCGAGCGCCTGCGTGATCGGCAGTCCCGAGTCGAAGGACTCGAGTTCGGCGAGTCGAGCGTCGCGCGACTCGACGATATCGGCGATGCGGTGCAGGATGCGGGAACGCTCGCGCGGCAGCATCCGCGGCCACGGTCCATCGGTGAAGGCGCGCCGTGCGGCGGCGACCGCTTTGTCGATATCGGCCTTCTTGCCCGCGGCAGCCTGCAGATAGGTCTCGTTCGAGACCGGATCGAGCACGTCGAACGTGTCGCCGTCGACGGAATCGACGAACTCGCCGTCGATGTAGTGCTGGATCCGGGTGGGCAGATCGGCCGGGACGTGGCGCTGCGCTGCGGCCGTGAGTGTGGTGTCGGTCATGAATTCCTCCGATGGGATGACGGTGGGGAGAAGGAGTGGGCGGGAGTGTCATCGGCACGCTGGGCAGCGCCCTCGGGATGCCTGGCGGCAAGGAAGGCGTTCATCGTGCGCCAGCGGTGGTTGCGGGCGGCGAGCTCGATATCGAGCGGGTCGGCGCCGGTGCGAATGAGCTCGATGATTTCGGCGTGCTCCTCGACGGAGTGGTGCGCGCGCCCGGGCACGAACGCGAACGTCGAGTCGCGGAGACCGGAGAGCCTCGACCACCCGCGGTGCACGAGGTCGAGGATGTGCGGATTCGGGCATGGCTCGTACAGCACGGAGTGGAACTGCTGGTTGAGCTGCGTGAATGCGTGCGCGTCGAAGTTCTCGAGCAGATGCAGCATCCGGTCGTTCACCGCCACCGCCCGATCCAGATCGTCGGGGGTCAACAGGGGCGCCGACAAGGAGGTCGCCGCGCCCTCGACCACCCCGAGTGTCTGCATCGCGAACACGTATTCACCCTCGTCGACCAGGGCGACACGCGCGCCGACATTGCGCTCGAAGCTCACGAGTCCCTCCGCCTCGAGCCGCCGGATCGCCTCGCGCACCGGCACGACGCTCATCTCGAGCGAATCGGCGATCGGGCCGAGCACGAGCCGATAGCCCGGACCGAAGTCATGACGGGCGATGCGCTCGCGGATCCAGGCATAGGCCTGCTCGGACTTGCTGCCGGTGTCGGTCTCGACCGCATTCTCGGTCATCGAGTGCTCTGCTCCGCCTCGAAGCGCGCGCGCCACTCCGCGTTCATCGGGAAGAGTCCGTCGACAGGGTGGCCCGCGACGACCTGTGCGGCGATCCAGGCGTCCTCGTCCTCCTGGGCGAGTGCGTCGTCGACGACCTCGTCGACGAGCGCGGGCGGAATGACGATCACGCCGTCGCGGTCGCCCACGATGATGTCGCCCGGCTGCACGGTGGTGCCGCCGCATCCGATCGTGATGTCGGCGTCCCACGGCACATGCTTGCGCCCGAGGACGGCGGGGTGGGCGCCGTTCGAGAACACCGGGATGCCGACGGCCGCGACCGCGTCGGCGTCGCGAACACCTCCGTCGGTGACGATGCCGGCGGCACGTCGGGCGTGGGCACGGAGAGCGAGGATGTCGCCGAGTGTGCCCGAACCGGCTTCGCCGCGCGCCTCGATGACGATGACTTCGCCCTCGCCGACGGCGTCGAACGTGCGCTTCTGCGCGTTGAAACCTCCGCCGTGGGAGGCGAAGAGGTCTTCGCGATTCGGGACGAATCGCAGCGTCTTGGCGGTGCCCAC
>JAHIOK010000176.1 GCA_018895315.1 Actinomycetota bacterium
GCGGCGACCGAGCCTGCCGTGGAGCTCGTACCCGTGGCCGACGCTGAGCCCGCCGTTGAGGCTGAGCACTCAGACGTGCCGGTCGAAGCATCCAAGATTCCGACCGAACCGCCGGTCGTCGAAGCAGAACTCATTGAAGCCGAACCCGCAGAGGCGGCTGTCGCCGAGGCGGATGCCGGTGACGGATCTGACGCCGTAGCTGACGCGGCCCAGCAGATCGCTGATGTCGTTGCCGATGAAGAGGCCGAGCGCCCGGTCGTGAACCCGGAGTTCGGCGCGAGTCTGCTGGCCGCCGAGCCGGTCACCGTCGCGTTGCCCGCATCCTTCGATCAGCTCATCGCCCGCGAAGCGTCGTCGACCGGTTCGGTGTCGACCCCGCATGCCCTCATCCTTTCGCAGACGCCATCCTCGGGTCCGATGCTCGGCCCGATCGCGTCTACCGGCGAGGTGCTCATCACGGGCAGCCTCGTGCTGCCCGAAGGGCTCGGCTCGACCGGTCACACGCCCGGCACGACGGATGGAAAGGAAGCCGACGCGGTACTCATCGACGGCGAGCTTCCGGCCCATTCCTCACCGACCCCGATCGCAGCCAGCGCCGCGATCAGCACGATCAAGAGCAGCGAAGAAATCATCCGTCCCCCTGCGCCCGAAAAGGGCAGCAAACTGATGCTGACATTGATCATCACGGCGGGCGCACTCGCGCTCGCTCTCGTCGGCGTCTTGATCGTCGCACTCGCGACAGGAGTCTTTTCATGACCGCCACCGAAAAAGCCATCGAAACACTGCAGATCGCCGCGGCGGCTGCCGACGCGAAGGGCGGCGAGGATCTCGTTGCTCTGGATGTCTCCGACCCGCTGCCCCTGGTCGACATCTTCCTGCTCGTCACAGGTCGCAACGAGCGCAACGTCGCCGCCATCGCCGACGAGATCGAAGCGAAGCTCCTCGAAGCGGGTGTCAAGCGCCTGCGTCGTGAGGGGCGCGCCGAGTCGCGCTGGGTGCTGCTCGACTTCGGCGACCTCGTCGTGCACGTGTTCCACGAGGAGGAGCGCATGTTCTACGGCCTCGAGCGCCTCTGGAAGGACTGCCCGACCGTTGCCATCACGCTTCCCGCCCCCGTCACGGCGGAGTAGCTCACTGAGCGCTCCTCGATTGGAGCACAGCCCTTCGATGTAGTAATGTTCAAGGGTTGCCCCGAGCGGTTGGGGGCAGTGAGATGGGCCTGTGGCGCAGCTGGTAGCGCACCTGCATGGCATGCAGGGGGTCGGGAGTTCGAGTCTCCCCAGGTCCACCAATACCCCGAAATCAGCGAATTGACGCTACCTCGGGGGTTTCTTTCTTTTCTGAGCGCGAGCGGGGCTTCATCGGCGCTGCAGATGACCGTCGGGATGTCGATCGAACTCGCGATGATCCAGGCCCGCACCTTGTGCTCGGACGCGGGTCGGGCGAGCCTGGAGGCCGGCAGACCGGGAGCATCCATGACGAGCGTGACACCCTTCCTGTGGTTCGATGACGATGCCGAGGCGGCGATCGCGTTCTATACCGAGCTGATTCCCGACTCCGAGGTCGTGTCGCTGGCGACGTATCCCGCCGAGGTTCCCGGCATGGGCGGCAAAGTGATGCATGCGCACTTCCGCCTCGCCGGGCGCGACTACTTCGCGATGGATGCCGGTCCTCAGTTCCGCTTCACCGAGGCGATCTCGCTCTACGTCGCTTGTCAGGACCAGGCCGAGGTCGACCGCTACTGGGCTGCGCTCACCGACCGTGGTGAGGAGCAGCCGTGCGGCTGGCTCAAAGACCGCTGGGGTATGAGCTGGCAGATCATCCCCGATCGCCTCCCGCAGCTGCTCCGCGATCCGGATGCCGGGCGATCGCACCGGTCCATGCAGGCGATGTTCCAGATGCGCAAGATCGACATCGCAGCCCTCGAGGCGGCCGCTGCACAGAACTGACGCCGTGATGGCCCCCGCGGCCATTACGGTGTGAAGGTGAGTCCTACGTCCCAGCCCACGTGTCCGCATTGCGAGCACTTCGTCTACCTCGACGTGCTGACCTGCCCGAACTGCCAGACGACGCTGGGGTATCACATCCTGAGCAGCCAGTTCCACGAGCTCACCGACGGACGAGCCGTGATCGACGGCCAGACCTGGTACACGTGCTCCAACCGCTCGTGGGACTGCAACTGGCTCGTGCGGGAAGACGGGCCTGCCGGCCGCTGCTTCTCGTGCCGACTGACCCGCACACGTCCGGACTCGGCAGACACCATCGCTCTGGAGAAGCTGGCGAAGACCGAAGAAGCCAAGCGCCGGCTGATCATCCAATTGGGGAGCCTCGGGCTGCCGATCGTTCCGTGGGACGTGCGCCCGGGAGGTCTGGGCTTCGACCTGCTCTCCAGCCTCTCGTCGGGGCGCCAGGTGCTGATCGGGCACGCCAACGGCATCATCACGATCGACCTGGCCGAGAGCCTGGATGATCGCCGCGAGGCGCTGCGCGTGCGCCTCGGTGAGCCGTATCGCACGATGCTGGGCCACCTTCGCCATGAGGTCGGCCACTACTTCCAGAACGTGCTGATCACCGACGACGAGACCTGGGCGCAGTGCCGTGCGCTGTTCGGCGACGAACGCGCCAGCTACCAGGACGCACTGGGGCGCCACTATGCGCAGGGCGCTCCCGCGGATTGGCGCCTCTCCTACATCTCGGAGTACGCCACGATGCACCCGTGGGAGGACTTCGCCGAGACC
>JAHIOK010000177.1 GCA_018895315.1 Actinomycetota bacterium
ACGTTTCAGAGCGACCAGGCGTTCGGAACCCTCGCGAGCCGTTTAGTCGACCGCGGCTTGATCGTTCGCGCAGCGGGCCAAGGGCGCCGGATCGAGCACACGCTCACCCCGTCGGGTCGGGCAGCGCTCGACGACGGCCACCGAGTCGCCTCCGACGTGCTGCCGCAACTCTTCTCTCCTCTCGATGAGGAGCAGCGAGACCTGCTCTTGCGTGCGCTTCTCGTGCTGACTGCGGACGCCTGACCCTCAACGCGCCCCATACAATTTCCCCTGGAGGAAACGGATGCCGCTGAGCACGAGGCTTGCCCGTCGAGGGGCGCTCATCTGGTCGGTCGATTTCGACGACCACGCGCTCGATGTCGCCACGCGCGCCGGCACTACGACGCTGGGTCTTCATCCGATCCCGGAGGCGCCCGCCGAAGACGATCTCTCCCTCGAATCGATGCTGAGGCAGATACGGGAGCCGGAGTTCCGCCGTCTTGCTGACGGGGCCAGGAGCCGCGGGATCGATCTCGAATTCGAGTTCCACGCGATGAACGTCCTGCTGCCGCGCGCGGAGTTCGCCGATCATCCCGAGTGGTTCCGTATGAACGACCGGGGCGAGCGAACTGCCCAGTTGAACCTTTGCCCGTCCAACCCCGACGCACTCGAAACGGTTGCAGGCAATAGCGGATGGCTGGTCGAACAGCTGGCCGAGTTCTCTACGCATCGTTACTTCTTCTGGACCGACGACAACGGCGACTACTGCCATTGCGCGCCGTGTTCACAGCTCTCGCCATCCGATCAAGCTCTCACCATCTACAACCACATACTGCGGGGAGTGCGGCGCGTGGATCCGCTCGGCACCGTCGCGTATTTGGCCTACCAGGCGACGTTGCCCGCGCCCGTGAACGTGCGCCCGGAGGAGGGCATCTTTCTCGAGTACGCGCCGATAGATCGAGACTCCCGCTTCGCCCTGAGTGACGATCGGCGCCCGATGAACGTCACCGAGCGGGGGGCCCTGCCCGGGCTGATCGCGTATTTCGGCGTGGCCGAGGCGCAGGCGCTCGACTATTGGTTTGGACAACTCTCGCTTCTACGAGTGGAAGCGTCCGTACGGCGAGCTGCCCTCGTATCGCGGCGTGATGCGGGATGACATCGCCCTTTACCGTTCGCTGGGCATCGAGAGCATCACGACGTTCGCGCTGGGTCTCAACGAGGAGTACGAGGCGCGCTACGGCGAGCAGCCACTGCTTGACTACGGCGCGCTGCTGCGCGACGCGTAAGCCCGCGGCGCTGCCGCACTCCGCTCAGGCGAGCGAGAGGAAGAGTCTCTCGAGTTCTTCGGGATCCATGCGATCCTCGGCATCGGGATCGGTCAAGCACTCTTTCAGCGCTGTGGAGATCACGAGGAACCCGGCGCGGTCCAGCGCCTTCGAGACGGCAGCGAGCTGCTGGACGACGTCGCGACATCCGGCGTCGCCTTCGACGGCGGTGATCACGGCGTTCAACTGACCCTGCGCGCGGCGGAGGCGATTGACCACCTTTCGCTTCGCTTCCGGGGTGTGGGCAAACGAGGCGATGGTCGAAGGGGTGTTCTCGGTCACGTCGTCTCCTTTCGCTGCTCGAGTTGACAATAAGCATACCCCCGGGGGTATGCTTACAAATACCCCCATGGGTATTTCGAATGAAACGGGAGGCCGTCGATGTGCCGAGCAGTGAAGTGTCGAACGTGTGGCAAGACCACCTGGGCCGGATGCGGTCAGCACGTGCAAGAAGTCAAGCGGACCGTGCCCTCGTCGCAGTGGTGCGGCGGCAGTCACACCGCGGCGCAGCTCGAGGCGGCGAAGGGAACCCGACAGGGATTCTTCGCCCGCGTATTCGGTCGTTATGAGAAAGGGACCCATCATGTGTGGACGTATCACGTGCGCGAACTGCGGACGCCCGACCTGGAGTGGTTGCGGCGAACACATCGAACAAGCGCTTGCCGGGGTTCCGGCATCCGAGCGCTGCACCTGCGACGAGTAGAGAGGACCACGCGCATGCTGCTGGAACGCATCTATGACGAGGACCTCGCGCAGGCGAGTTATTTCGTGGGTTGCCAGGCGAGGGGAGAGGCCATCGTGGTCGACCCCCGACGCGACATCGGCGTCTACCTGGCGCTGGCGGAGAAGCACGGGATGCGGATCACCTCCGTGACCGAGACCCACATCCACGCCGACTACCTCTCCGGTACGCGGGAGCTCGCCGCAAAAACCGGTGCGCAAATGTACGTCTCCGACGAAGGGGGACCGGACTGGCGCTACGGTGACGCGTTCGACAGCGCCGTGCGCATGCGCAACGGGCACGAGATCGTGCTGGGGAACATCACCGTGCAAGCCGTCCACACCCCGGGCCACACTCCCGAGCACCTCTCCTTCCTCGTCACAGACGGTGCGCAATCCACGGAGCCGGGCTTCTTGCTGAGCGGCGACTTCGTGTTCGTCGGAGATGTCGGGCGTCCCGATCTGCTCGACGAGGCAGCCGGCGGCATCGATACCCGGTTCCAGGGGGCGAAGGACTTGTTCGCGAGCCTGCGCGATCGCTTCCTCACCCTGCCCGACTACGTGCAGGTGCATCCGGCGCATGGGTCAGGCAGTGCGTGTGGCAAAGCACTCGGGGCGATCGCGTCGTCCACCGTCGGCTACGAGCGTGCGTTCTCGTGGTGGGCCCCGTACCTCGCCGTGGGCGACGAGCAGGGCTTCGTCGACGAGCTGCTGAGCGGCCAGCCCGACGCGCATGCCTACTTCGGGCGCATGAAGCGGCAGAACAGGGGCGGTCCGGCGATCCTCGGCGATCTGCCGGCGCTCACCGAGTACACCGCGGAACAGGTGACGCTCGCGCTCGCCGCCGACAGCGCGATCTTCGTCGACACGCGGCACAACAGCCTCGTCCATGAGGGTACGGTGGCGCGATCGCTCAACATTCCGAGCGTCGCGAAGGCGGCGAGCTTCGGCGCGTGGGTCTACGACCCCGAAGCGGAGAGCCTTCCGCTCCTGTTGCTGGCGTCGTCCGTCGAGGCTGCGGACGAGTTTCGGGCGCACCTGCTGCGGGTGGGCATCGACGCCGTTCTCGGCTACATCACTTCGCTCGACGGCCTCGAACTCGTGATCCCGAAGATCGTCCGTCAGCAAGACCTCGACGCCGCGGATCCGATTCTGCTGTTGGATGTCCGCAGCAAGAACGAGTATGCGAGAGGGCACCTGCCGGATGCCGTTCAGCTCTCAGCCGGTCGCGCGCTGTGGTCGGAGAGCGAGCTGCCGATCGAGGGAACGATCATCAGCTACTGCCAGAGCGGCGTGCGCAACAGCGTGATCGCGAGCGCGCTGCGTCGAGACGGGTTCGACATCGCAGAACTCGAGGGCAGCTATGCCGCGTGGGTGGGTGCGCGGCTTTTCACGCACACGTAACCCGGTCGATTTACCGCGAGCGCCTTAGGGCGGCTACGTTCATGTCGTGGCCGAATTCGACGCACCCCTCGCCCCGTCCGTCCCGCCAGTGCACCCGCTGAGCGCCTCGCATCCGCTGGCCCTCGCGCCGGTGACCGCGCCCCCGAACTCCGTGGACGGATTCGTGCGCGAGTTCCTGCACAACCTCAATTTCGAACAGGGCGTCTCGCTGTCATCCTCCAGCGCCAACGACCAGTATCTGGCGCTCGCGCAGACGGTGCGCGATTACCTGATGGCGCGCTGGCTCGAAGATCAGCGTCGGCAGCGCGAGCAGCAGGCCAAGGGTGTCTGCTACCTCTCCGCCGAGTACCTTCTCGGACGGCAGCTCGATAACAACCTGCTGGCCACCGGACTCGCCGATGTCGCGGCCGAGGCACTGGCGCAGTGCGGCCTGGACATCGACGATCTCCGAGCGCAAGAGGTCGAGCCGGGACTCGGCAACGGTGGCCTCGGACGCCTCGCCGCTTGCTTCATCGACTCCCTCGCGACGATGAGCGTCCCGAACATCGGGTACGGCATCCGCTATGAGTACGGCATCTTCCGTCAGACCTTCGTCGACGGTCAGCAGGCAGAGCAGCCCGACGCGTGGCTCACGCTCGGTACGCCGTGGGAGTTCCCCCACCCCGAGGCCGCGCAGACGATCTCGTTCGGCGGTCACACCGAGAAGTACGACGACGAGGGCGTCACACGCTCGCGGTGGGTGCCGGCGTGGAACGTGCAGGCGATGCCGTACAACTACATGGTTCCCGGCTATCAGAACGGCCGCGTCAACACGCTGCGCCTCTGGAGCGCCGTGGCCACCGACGCCTTCGACCTGCGCATCTTCAACTCCGGCGACTACGAAGAGGCCGTACGGTCGCAGACCTACGCCGAGACCATCTCGAAGGTGCTCTACCCCGAAGACTCCACGCCCCAGGGCAAGGAGCTGCGCCTGCAGCAGCAGTACTTCTTTGTCGCGGCATCCATCAAGGACTTCCTCGACGTCGTGCTGCCCGAAGACTTCGACCTCGTGAACCTGCCCGATCGCGTGATCTTCCAGCTCAACGACACCCACCCGGTGATCGCTGTGCCCGAGCTGATGCGTGTGCTCACCGATGAGAAAAAGCTCGATTGGGATGCCGCGTGGGCGATCACCCAGAAGTGTTTCGCGTACACGTGCCACACGCTGCTTCCCGAGGCGCTCGAGGTGTGGTCGGTCGACCTGATGGGGCGCCTCTTGCCGCGGCACCTCGAGATCATCTACCGCATCAATGACGAGTTTCTCGAGGCGGTGCGTGAGCGCTTCGGCGACGATGAGATGCGCATCCGCAACATGTCGATCATCGCGGACTTCCCGGAGCGCTCGGTGCGGATGGCGTACCTTGCAACGGTCGCCGGCGCGAAGGTCAATGGCGTCGCCGAGCTGCACTCGCAGCTGCTGCGCGACAAAGTGCTGCCCGACTTCAACGAGTTCTACCCGGGCAAATTCACCAACGTCACCAACGGCATCACCCCGCGCCGCTTCATTCGCCTCGCCAACCCCGAGCTTTCTGCGCTGATCACCGAAGCCCTGGGTTCTGGCTGGGTCACCGACCTCGCGCGGCTCCGCGAGCTCGAAAGCTACGCCGAAGACCCCGAGTTCCGCACCAAGTTCGCGGAGGTCAAAGCCGCGAACAAGCGCCGGTTGAACGAGGTCCTCCTGGCCCGCGACGGGTTCGAGGTCAGCGACGGCCACATGCTCGATGTCATGGTCAAGCGTCTGCACGAGTACAAGCGGCAGATGCTCAAGGTGCTGCACATCGTGACGGCATACGAGGGCATCATCTCGGGTCGGGTCGAGGCATCCACTGTCCAGCCGCGCACATTCATCTTCGGGGCGAAGGCTGCGCCCGGATATGTCATGGCCAAGCGCATCATCCACCTGATCAACGCGGTGGGTGCGGTCGTGAACAACGACCCGCGCGTGGAGGGGCGGCTGAAGGTCCTGTTCCCGCCGAACTACAACGTCACGCTCGCCGAGCGCGTGATCCCCGCCGCCGACCTGTCCGAGCAGATCTCGCTCGCGGGCAAGGAGGCCTCCGGCACCGGCAACATGAAGTTCGCCCTCAACGGCGCTCTGACCGTCGGTACCGACGACGGTGCGAACGTCGAGATCCGCGAACTCGTCGGTGACGACAACTTCTTCCTGTTCGGAATGAGCGAGCCCGAGGTCGAAGAGCTGTGGGCCAAGGGATATCACCCGAGTGCGTTCTACCAGGCCGACGAGCAGCTCCGCCGAGCGATCGATCTGATCGCGTCGGGGGCGTTCTCGGGCGGCGACCGCTCCACCTTCGAGCCCGTCGTCTCGAACCTGCTCTACGACGACCGATTCATGGTGCTCGCCGACTACGCGTCGTACATCGCCGCTCAGGCGAAGGTCGATGAGGCATACGCCGATCAGGATGCCTGGACCCGGTCCGCGATCCTGAACGTCGCCCGCAGCGGGTTCTTCTCGTCCGACCGATCCATGCGCGACTACATCGATCGCATCTGGCACACTCCGCCGTCCTACTGAGAAAGAGTCACACATGCAGCAGCGTCCGCTCGGCCGCACCGGCCGGAACGTCTCGGTGATCGGTCTAGGCACGTGGCAGCTCGGAGCCGACTGGGGTGAGGTCGACGAGGCCGATGCACGCGCCGTGCTGGCGGCTTCCGTCGACCGCGGCGTCACTCTTTTCGACACCGCCGACGTCTACGGGGACGGGCGGAGCGAGAGCATCATCGGTCGCTTCCTCGCCGACAACCCGGAGCACGGCGTCACGGTCGCGACCAAGATGGGCCGTCGGCTGGCTCAGGAGCCCGCGAACTACACGGCCGCGAACTTCCGGGACTGGACGGAGCGCTCGCGTCGCAACCTCGGCGTCGAGACACTCGACCTCGTGCAGCTGCACTGCCCTCCCAGCGCGGTCATCGACGACGACGCGACCTACGACGCGCTCGACGCACTCGTCGCCGACGGGGCGATCGCCGCGTACGGCGTCTCGGTCGAAACATGCGCGCAGGCGCTCGCCGCGATCGCCCGCCCCGGCGTGACCAACGTCCAGATCATCGTCAATCCGTTCCGGCTGAAGCCGCTCGACGCGGTGCTCCCCGCCGCGCAGGATGCCGGCGTCGCGATCTTCGCGCGCGTGCCGCTGGCCTCCGGTCTCCTCTCCGGCAAATACACCGCTGCCACGCGGTTCGCCGACAACGATCACCGCAAGTACAACCGTCAGGGTGAGGCGTTCGACCGCGGCGAGACGTTCTCGGGTGTGGACTTCGAGGCCGGTCTGGCCGCGGCGTCCGCTCTTGCCGCCGCGCTTCCTGACGGCATCTCACTTCCGGCGGCTACGCTCGCGTGGATCGCGCGCACGCCCGGCATCACCGCGGCCATCCCGGGTGCACGCAACGTCAGCCAGGCGCAGGCGAACGCGGATGCCGCGGTTCTCCTCGACGGAGGAGTCGATCTCACCGCGTTCGATGCCGCGGTGCACGAGGTCTACGACCGGTACCTGCGGGCGGCGATCCACCCGCTCTGGTGAGTCTCACGATCCCCGCGATTCGTCGCCTCGCCGCAGCCGCCCTGCTCATCGGGACGGTCGCAGCAGGGCTTGCGGTGCATCGCGGGATGCCCGCCTCGGCGGCTTCCGACATCGCGGGTGATGCCCTGTACGCGGTGGCTGCCTATCTCGCTGTCGTCGTCGTCATGCCTCGATGGCGTTCGCTGGTGGTGGGAGTGCTGGCGCTCGGCTGGTGCGTCGGGATCGAACTGCTCCAGCTCACCAGCCTGCCGTTGCGGGTCGCAGAGGTACTTCCCCTCGCCGCCCTCGTGCTGGGGTCGGGTTTCGACGCCCGTGATCTGCTCGTATACACGCTTGCGGTGGCAGCCGCCGTGACGATCGACGCGTCGACGGCGCACGTCACACGATCAAGAGGCACGCGATGATCGTCGAGTTCGAGGGTGAGATGTTCCGCTGGGACGCGCGGAAGGATGCCTGGTATTTCACCTCGCTTCCGGCCGAGCTCAGCGCAGAAATCCGTGAGATCCCGCGCCCCGGGCGGGGCTTCGGCGCGGTGCGGGTGCACGCGCACGTCGGATCGTCCGCGTGGAAGACCTCGATCTTCCCCGGCGGCGACGGCGTGTATGTCCTGCCGCTGAAGCGCTCGGTGCGGGAAGCCGAAGGGCTCGAACGCGACAGCGTGGTCGGCGTCCGGCTCGAAATACTCGATGCCTGAGTTCTCCACACCTGCAGCCCTGCCTCCAATCCGGTTCGCGCACCGTGCTAGACACGAATGGTGACAGAGATCGCGCCGCCGGGCTGGCCGCTGGTCTTCGTGCTCGTCGCCCACGGGTATTTTGCGGCGATCAGCGTGATTCTCTGCCTGATCGACGTCCGCACGCATCGCCTGCCGAATCGCATCGTGCTGCCCGTGTACCCCGTGGCGCTCGTGCTCTTGACGAGCGCATGTGTCGCCGGAGCACCATGGGCCTCGCTGCTGCGCGCCGTGATCGGCGGCGCCGCGCTCTTGGCGTTCTACACGCTCCTGCGCGTCGTGAGCCGGCGTGGCATGGGCGGCGGAGACGTGAAGCTCGCGGGTATCGTCGGCATCTACCTGGGCTGGGCGGGCTGGGGGTCGCTCGTCGTCGGCGCGGTCTCGGCGTTCGTGATCGGTGGCCTTGCCGGCGCAATGTTGATCGTCACGCGCCGAGCGACGCGCCGCACAGCGATCCCGTTCGGCCCGTTCCTGCTGGCCGGCGCTTGGATCGGAATACTCTTCGGTGCGCCGCTGTCGGCCGCCTACCTGGGCATCTGAGCGCACGTCAAGCGCCGGTGGCCTCGCCGCCACCGCAGGTAGCCTGAGGTCATGGCTGAGACCGACGCATCCCGTCCGCTTCCGGCCCGCGTGATCGCTCGAGCCCTGACGCTCAAGCCGGTCCGCGCATTCCTGCTGTACTCGGAGCATCGCGGCCCTGTGCTCGCCGACAGCGTGACGTACCGCACGCTGTTCAGTGTTTTCGCCGGCGTCCTCCTCGGCTTCTCGGTCGCCGCGCTCTGGCTCTCCGGCAATCCGGTGGCGTGGCAGTCGCTGATCGATGCGGTGGATGCCGTCGTGCCGGGCCTCGTCGGCGAAGGCGGGCTCGTGAAGCTCGACGACATACAGGCGCCCGCCGGTCTCACGATCGCGGGGATCATCTCGGTCGTGGGTCTCGTCGGCGCGTCGATCGGCGCGATCGGGTCGTTGCGGACCGCGTTGCGCCTCCTCGCCGACACGGCGAACGATGACGCCTTCTTCCTCTGGGTGATGCTGCGCAACCTGCTCCTCGCGATCGGCATCGGTGTGGCGCTCGCGGCCTCCGCCGCCGTCAGCTTCCTCGCCACATCGGGCATCGAGATCGTCAACGGCTGGATCGGTCTGAGCGCGACGCATCCGATCGCGGCCGCGGTGACGCGGATGGTGTCGATCCTGCTGGTGTTCGCGCTCGATGCCGCGATCATCGCGGCCCTGTTCGTCGCGCTGTCGGGTATCAAGCCGTCGGCGAGGTCGCTCTGGAGCGGTGCGCTGCTCGGCGGAGTAGGCCTCGTCGTGCTGCAGCAGCTTTCGAGCCTGTTCGTCGGGGGAGCGGGATCGAACCCGTTGCTCACGACGTTCGCATCGCTGATCGCCCTGCTGCTGTGGCTCAACCTCTCGACCCAGGTCATCCTGATCGCGAGCGCCTACATCATCACCGGCGTCGAGGAGGAGCGCGACCGCGTGCGCGCCCGTTTCGGCGCATCGACGTTCGCCCAGCGCCGCGTCGCACAGGCGGAGCGTGCCGTGCAGGTTGCCGCAGACGAGCTCAACCGCGCACGCACGGGTGAGGAAGCCGAACGCGCGGCCGCCGTCAAAGCGAAGCCTGGGACCGAGCGTCGAGGGGACTAGCGGGCGTAGCGCTCGACGAACGTCCGCAGCATCCGTCCAGCGTGGGGGACCGGCACGCGATTCACGGCGTCGAGGGTCGCGGCGAGCTCTCCGTCGGCGAAATAGCCGTGATCGGCATAGGCATGGATGCGCGTCGTGATGCCGGCGGCGTCGAGTTCGGGGTGGAACTGCGTTGCGTAGACGTTCGTCCCGACCCGGAACATCTGCACCGGGCACGTCGGAGATGACGCCAGGAGAGTCGCGGACATCGGCAATGCGCTGATTGCCTCCTTATGGCCGACGAACGCGTCGAACGTGCGCGGCATCCCCGTCAGCAGCGGATCCTCGCCGCCCGCTTCGGTGACCGACACGGGCACGATACTGATCGCCTCGCGATACATGCGATCGATCGTCGCTCCCTGGTGCGCACCCACGGTGCCGATGCCGTAGCAGGCGCCGAAGAACGGAAAGTCCCGCGCGATGACGTCGTCGAGGAGGGCACTGATCTCGGCTTCGACCCGGAGCTGCACCGCGGACTTCTTCTCGTCGGGGTCGGAGGCGTTGAACGGTCCACCCCCCACGAAGATGCCGGAGAGCTCGTCGAGATCGAGGCGCGGCATCGGCTCCGCTTCCAGACGTACGCGTACGAGTTCGTCGGGTTGCAACCCGGTGAAGCGCAGGAATAGCGCGTATTCCTCGTCCGCCGGCAGATCTTCGGCGCGCGTGGCGAGGAGGACGAACGGCTTCACTCTTCGACGATAGTGCCGCCGGGGCACTGCTCCGACCCGGCCGATGCGCCGCCGCAGAGACGTACGACGGAGATAGCCTGGACCTTGCGGCACACGATGCCGCGCACGCGAACCTCCGACGACGTAGGGAGCACGAAATGTCCACTATTGCTTGGATCGGCCTCGGCCATATGGGTCTGCCGATGACCGCGCATCTCATCGCGGCGGGGCACACCGTCCGTGGTGTCGATCTGAATCCGGATGCCGCGGCCGCCGCTGCCGCACACGGTGTGACCGTTGTCGGAAGCATCGCCCAGGCGCTGGTCGACGCCGACGCCTGTGTGACGTCGTTGCCGATGCCCGCCCACGTGCGCGCGGTCTACGACGGGCCGGACGGGATCTGGGCGCATGCCCGGCCCGGCACGCTGCTGCTGGATACCTCCACGGTCGATGTCGATACGTCGCGCTGGTGCCACGATCGTTCGGATGCCGCCGGCTTCGCGTTCGTCGACGCTCCGATCTCCGGCGGCACGGCAGGTGCAGAGGCGCACACCCTGACGTTCATGCTCGGCGGGCGCGCGGAAGACCTTGGGCGGGTCAAGGCGCTGGTCGAGCCGATGGCGGGGACGGTCATCGCGTGCGGGGAGGCGACTGCCGGCATCGCGGCGAAGCTCGTGAACAACATGATGCTGTTCATCGGCGTGATGGCCGTAGCCGAAGGGTCGCAGCTCGCTGAGCAGCTCGGTCTCGATCAGCAGGTCTTCTGGAAGGTGGTGAGCGCTTCGTCAGGTTCGTCGTGGCCGCAGCGCACCTGGTATCCGGTTCCGGGGGTGGTCGCGACATCCGCAGCCGATCGCAACTTCGACGCGACGTTCTCGGTCGATCTCGCACGCAAGGACTGCGCGCTCGCTCTCCAGGCGGGCGAAGGCGTCGGCGTGCATCTGCCCGCCGCGGCGCTGGCACTGTCTCAGCTCGATCTCTTGGTCCAGGAGGGACTCGGGCACAAGGATTGCACTCTGGTGACCCGGTTCGCGACGCCCGACGGCACCCTGCGTGGGTACCACCCCTCGCAGTGACCCGCGGTTAGGGTGGAGGCAGGAGGAAACATGGCTATCGCACGACTTTCCGGAGGACCCCTCGACGGGCAGGTGCTCCCACTCGACCCCAGCGTCGATGACGCGCTCATCGTCCCGTATGGCGAGGGTCAGATCATCTACCACCGTGACGGCGCGCTCGCGAACACCGGTGAATCCGACGGACCTACCGAGGCCCGCTTCGTGTTCGTGGAGGCGACGGAAGACATCAACCCCAATCCTGACGGCCGCGACGACTGAGTCGATGTCGGCAGAGATCCCCGAACGCGACGGCGATGAGCCGTCGCGTTCGCTCGAGGTGGAGCGCAAGTACGACGTCGATGCCGCCACGCCGCTACCCGATTGGTCGGCGCTCCCCGGAGTGACGGGTGTCGGCGATCCCGAGGTACGCGAGCTCGACGCCCGCTACCTCGACACCGACGACGCGGCACTCGCGCGCGCACGCGTCGCTCTTCGGCGTCGCAGCGGCGGCCCCGACGAAGGCTGGCACGTCAAGGTTTCGGCATCCGAGGGTCGACACGAATGGGGATGGCCCCTGGATGCCCCGACTTCCCGTGATGTGACGGTTCCGGATGCCGTGGCCACGGCAGTCGCGCCGTGGGCGAGTGGACCGTTCCATCCTCTGGCGCGCATCCGCAATACCCGCACGGCTTATGCGCTGTGCGACGCGGTCGGCGAGCTGGTCGCGGAGGTCGTCGATGACCAGGTCACGGCTCTTGCCGAACGCACCGGGCTGCGCACCACGTGGCGCGAATGGGAAGTCGAGCTGGGGCCTGCGGCACCCTCGGACGTCGACGGATTCTTCGTGGCAGTCGATGCGCTCGTGGTCTCCGTGGGCGGTCGCATCGCGGCATCCGACTCGAAGTTGGCGCGAGCGCTAGGTCACTGATACTGGCCCAAGCTCCCGATCCCCGGACGCACAGACGCCGCCCCGCACAAAGCGGGGCGGCGTCTTCGCGTCTCGGCGATGCCGGAATCGTCTACAGGTTGATCATGTGCCCGGCGAGACCGTGGAACGCCTCCTGCAGCGCCTCCGACAGCGTCGGGTGAGTGTGCACGTTGCGGGCCAGTTCGACTGCGGTGAGGTCCCACTTCTGCGCCAGCGTCAGCTCGGGGAGCAGCTCGGAGACGTCGGGACCGATCATGTGGCCGCCGAGGAGCTCGAGATGCTCCCCGTCGGCGATGAGCTTGACGAAGCCGATGGGCTCGCCCAGGCCATTCGCCTTGCCGTTCGCCGAGAACGGGAACTTCGACACCTTCACGTCGTAGCCGGCGTCGCGCGCCTGCTGCTCTGTGAGCCCGAAGCTCGCCACCTGAGGGTTGCAGAATGTCGCGCGCGGCATCATGCGGTAGTCGCCGAGCGTCATGGTCTCGGCCTTGCCGATGGTCTCTGCGGCAACGACGCCCTGTGCCTCGGCGACGTGCGCGAGCTGGAGCTTCGCGGTGACATCGCCGATGGCGTAGATGTGCGGGACGTTCGTACGCATGAGGTCGTCGATCGCGATCGCGCCCCGGTCGGTGAGCTCGACGCCTGTCGTTTCGAGGCCGAAGCCCTCGACGCGCGGGGCGAAACCGATCGACATGAGCACCTTGTCGGCGTCGATCGAGCTGCCGGTGCCGTCCTTCGCCGTGTACGCGACCGTCACGCGGTCGCCGTGGTCGGTGACGCTTTCGACCTTGGTGGAGGTGAGGATGTCGACGCCGAGTCCGCGGTACTGCTTCTGGATCTCTTTGGAGATGTCGGCGTCTTCGTTGGGCAGCGCGCGGTCGAGGAACTCGATGATCGTGACCTTCACGCCGTAGTTCGACAGAACGTAGGCGAACTCCATGCCGATCGCGCCGGCACCGACGATGACGATCGAGCCGGGCAGGTCACGCGTGAGGATCTGCTCCTCGTACGTCACGACGTTCTGACTCAGCTGTACTCCGGGAAGCAGGCGCACGGTCGAGCCGGTCGAGATGATCGCGTTGTCGAAGGTCACGCGATCGGTCTGGCCATCGGCCTTCGCGACGTCGATGGTGTGCGCATCGACGAAGGTGCCGCGACCTTCGTATTCGGTGACCTTGTTCTTCTTCATGAGGAAGTGGATGCCCTTGACATGGGTGTCCGCCACCTTGCGGCTGCGGTCCCATGCGACTCCGAAATCGAAGTGGACGTCACCCGAGATGCCGAACAGATCGGCCTTGGCGTGGAAGGTGTGGGCGAGGTCCGCGTTCTTGAGGAGAGCCTTGGAGGGGATGCAGCCGACGTTCAGGCAGACACCGCCCCAGTACTTCTCCTCGATGACCGCGACCGAGAGTCCGAGCTGTGCGCTGCGCACGGCCGCGACGTACCCGCCGGGGCCCGCGCCGAGGATGACGACGTCGTAATGAGGCATGCCTCAAGCCTAGCGTTCGGCGCCGTCCTCGGTTTCGGGTGGGATCGTGCTTTGGAGCTTCTTGGCCTGACGGGATCTCTTCGTCAGCAGGTAGACGATGACGGCGAGTGCAGCGATCGCGATGGCACCGCCGATGATCCAGACGGTCGGGGAGGTGCCGTCATCGCTCGCCGTCGGTGCCGTCGGTGCCGTCGTGGCCGGGGTGGTCGGCGCCGGCGACGCGCTGGCCTTCGGCGTGATCGTGGCTGCGGGTGTGCTCGAAGCCGTCGTGGAGGGGGTAGATGCCCCGGTCACCGTGAATGCCAGCTCGCCTGAGACCGGATGCCCGTCCTGCGACACCACACGCCAGAGCACCTGCACGGCGCCGGAGGCGGAGCCCGTGAGCGCCTGGGTGACGACGTTGTCGGCGATCACCGGCGCACCGTCGGTGAGTGAAGCGCCCGAGGCATCGGTGACCTGTACTTCGTTTCCGGTCTCACCGGCCAGAACCGATGCGCTGAAAGTCAGGGTGATCTGCGCGGGAAGGGTGGCGACCGTCGTGCCGTTAGCCGGATCCGTGGAGAGCAGCTCGTCATGCGCCGCGGCTGGGGAGGCCACGAGGGCGACGGATGCCGCCGTCACAGCGAGCGCAGTGAGCACTGCCGCACACAGCCGGCGGACGAACGAGCGGGGGCGCTGGTGGATTTGCGATGACATCACCCTCCGAGCCTACCGAGGGGGTGTGCGGGCGGACGCGGCCGCCTACCATGGCCGCAGGCGGACGGTTCTGCCCGCTGTTCCTCTGGATGCGAAAGCGAGACCGGTATGGACGCGATGATGATGGACATGATGTCCGACGACATGATGGCGATGCCCGGCATGGGCGCCATGGACATGACGATGATGCAGGCGTGTCTGGATGCCTGCTCGGCGTGCGAGCAGGCATGCACGGTGTGCTCGACGCAGATGATGTCGTGCGCAGTCGCATGCATGAACTGTGCCGACATGTGCAACACGATGATGCGGACCATGCTGCGGATGCAGGGCATGACGCCGGCTGTCATGATGGCGATGCTCGACGCGTGCATGGCGATGTGTCAGATGTGCATGGACGAGTGCATGGACCACGCGGCTGACAGCCCTGTGTGCGCGATGTGCGCGCAGTCCTGCAAAGCCTGCATGGATGCCTGCATGGCCATGAAGGACGCGATGATGTCGGCGACCGCCTGAGCGCTCTTCCGAGCGGCCGTTACGCGTCGCGGAGCACGTTGTACCAGCGAGCGCCGTCGGCGAGCACGTGATACCGGCCATGCAGCGCGACCGGGGTGCCCTCGGCGAGACGCCGAGAGGCCCCCGCGCCGTTCCACACCACGATCGTCGTCGCGTCGAAGATGGACCTCAGACGCACGTGCCCTGACTCGCCGTCACTCGATTCGACGACGGCGTCGATCCACTCGGAAGGAGTCGCCGACGCCAGGCGCGCCTGGATCAGGTGGATCGCGTGTCCGGGGGCGAAGCTCGAGCAGTCCGTGCCGCGGCCGCACATGCACGTCGCACGCTCACGCACCGTCAGGGGCGGAATGTGGTTGCGCGGGACGGACACGGCGAACTCCTCTTTCAGGGATGAAAACTCGATTTCCACAGGTTAGGTCGGGCAGGCGCGCGAGGCAGGCCGCGCGAAACACGACGACATACACTCTGTTCATCGCGGCAGGCGCCCGATCTGGTCCTGTCGGACGTCGCGCGATCCGTTAGTCTGAGGGGGAGGAGGACGACGTGGAAGACAACCGCCAGCCAGGCCCCGGAGAGATCCGTCGCGAGGCCGACGCCGGTCCTCTGGACCGACCTGCCCACGACACGACGCAGACGTTCGGCCACGATGCCGATCTCTCGTTCGTGCCTTTCGGCAGCGATCTGAGCGATGCCGAGCTCGAGGCGATTGAGGCGCTTCCGGCGCACTCGGCGTTGTTTCTCGTGCGCTCGGGCCCCACCGCCGGTGCACGCTACCTCCTCGACACCGACGTCACCACCGTCGGTCGCCATCCCGAAGCCGACATTTTCTTCGATGACGTCACCGTCTCACGCCGTCACGCCGAGGTCACCCGGTCGGGAGCGCATTTCGATATCGTCGACCAGCGTTCTTTGAACGGCACGTACGTCAATGGCGAGCGCGTCGACCGCATCGCACTCGTCAACGGCGCAGAAGTTCGGATCGGCAAGTTCCGGTTGAACTTCTTCGTCTCTCCCGCTGACCTCCCGCAGCCCTCGGACGGCTGATGGCGGCGACGCCAGCCCGCGGACGCTCGGCGTCCACGGGTGTTCTCAGCATTGGGCAAGTCCTCGCGAGGCTCACCCCCGATTTCCCCTCGCTGACAACCAGCAAGCTCCGCTTCCTCGAAGTGCAGGGCATCGTCACGCCGGAGCGCACCGAATCGGGCTACCGCAAGTTCACTCCGGCCGATCTGGAGCGACTGCGACTTGCGCTCACGCTGCAGCGCGACCACTACCTCCCTCTCGTGGTGATCCGCGAGTATCTCGCAGAGCTCGACGCGGGACGCGACCCGGTTCCGCCCTCGGCCTCACCTCCCTCGATCGTGCCCGCTCCGCGTCGGTACCGCCGAGACGAATTGCTCAGCGTCGCCGGAGCCTCCCCGCAACTCCTCAACGACGCGGTCAGCACCGGTGTCGTTGCGGGGGGCGATGCATACGGCGAGCAGGCGCTCCAGGTGCTCCGGGCGCTCGTGGCCCTCGACCGGCACGGAATCGAGCCGCGCCACGTGCGCACTCTCCGCCAGAGCGCAGAGCGTGAAGTGGCGCTCATCGAATCAGCGCTGGCATCGCTGCTGCGACGGACGGATGCGGCATCCCGAGCACGTGCGAGCGAGGTGGCACCCGAGCTGGCAGCCCGCCTCGACGAACTTCGGTCGATCTTCGTGCGCGCGGCAGTCGAGCGGATCATCCGATGATCTCGCGCGACACGCCGACCCCTCCGGTGCGGATGTCGTTGCCCGAGCGACGCTGCTCCTCTAGCGTGAGACTGTTCGAAAGCTGCGGGGGGAGGAACTCATGACTGTTGGTGACATCGTCGACGAACCGAAGTTCGCCGCCGACCTCCTCTTCACTGATGGGCTGCCGCAGATGGACGACGAGGTCGGATACCGCGGTGCGGTGGCCGCCCGCGCGGCCGGCATCACCTACCGACAGCTCGACTACTGGGCGCGGACCGAACTCGTCGAGCCCACCGTCCGCGGTGCGAGCGGCTCCGGTTCTCAGCGCCTGTACGGCTTCCGTGACATCCTGGTGCTCAAGCTCGTCAAGCGACTTCTCGACACCGGCATCTCGCTGCAGCAGATCCGCACCGCTGTCGACCAGCTCCGTGCGTCGGGCATCCGCGATCTCGCCGGAACGACCCTGATGAGCGACGGTGCCTCCGTGTACCTCTGCACATCGAACGACGAAGTCATCGACCTCGTCAGCCGCGGTCAGGGTGTCTTCGGCATCGCGGTCGGCAAAGTCCTGCACGAGGTGGAGTCGACGCTGCTCGAATTCGACCCCCAGGTGCCCGACCCCGTCGACGAACTCTCCGCACGGCGCACCAAGCGCTCCGCCTGATTTCCGAGCTCATCGATCTTCGGCATATGCCGGGCGAATCGATGCACTGGCACCCGTGGCTACGTGGCACGGAAGAACTCCGTGGCGCGCGTCTCGACGCGCGCCACATCTCGGTCGAGTGAGGCGACCTCCGCGTCAGGCGCGGGTGTCGCCGGGGATCGGGATGCGGCCGGTGCGCATCACGCGATCGAGGAGTGCATCGAAGTCAGCAGCAAGCTCCTGCGCGGAGTCGCCGGGCCAGATGTGCAGCGGCTTCGCCGCGCCCTGTGCCTGCTGCAGTGACGTGCGCTCGGGAAGCTGAGGCGCCAGGACGAGCGGGCCGAACATGTCTCGCAGTTCCTTGATGCGGAACTGATGCTCGATCGACTGCGGTCGTACACGATTGACGACGATGCCGAGAGGCTGCAGGCGGGGGGAGAGGCCACGGCGGATCTCTTCGATCGCGCGCAGAGCGCGGTCGGCGGCGGCGACCGAGAACAACCCGGGCTCCGTCACGACGATGACGCGATCGCTCGCTGCCCAGGCGGTGCGGGTGAGGGCGTTGAGCGAAGGCGCGCAGTCGACGAGGACGAGGTCGTAGTCGGCCTCGACCGTCGCGAGCGCCTCTTCGAGCTTCCACACATCGCGGACGCTGGGGTGCGGTCCGTCGAAGTTGATAGCGGACGGACTCCCGATCATGACGTCGATCGTTCCGGGGTGGACGCGCGCCCACCCGCTCGAAGTGATCGCCTGTCGGACGACCTTCTCTTTCGGGTTCGCGAGGACGTCAGCGACATTCAGTCGACCCGCGACTTGAATATCCATGCCCGTCGACACGTCGGACTGCGGGTCGAGGTCGACGACCAGGGTTCGGACGCCGCGGGCGAAAGCCGCCGAGGCGATACCGAGAGTCACCGTAGTCTTGCCGACCCCGCCCTTGAGTGAGCTGACGGAGAGCACGTGCACAAGGCTCTACGTTACCTTCCCCTAGGCTGAGTGCACACACAGCACTGTCCGCCCGCCGCCCAGCGAGGTCTTTATGTTCCGCAAGATCCTGGTCGCGAACCGTGGTGAAATCGCGATCCGCGCCTTCCGTGCCGCCTTCGAGCTGGGAGCCCGCACTGTCGCGGTGTTCCCCTACGAAGACCGAAACTCGCTGCATCGACTCAAAGCCGACGAGGCGTATCTGCTCGGCGAGCCGGGGCATCCCGTCCGCGCGTATCTCGACGTCGATGAGATCATCCGCGTCGCCCAAGAGTCGGGCGCCGACGCGATCTACCCCGGATACGGTTTCCTCTCCGAGAACCCAGAACTCGCCGAGAAGGCCGCGGCGCACGGCATCGCCTTCATCGGACCGCCCGCGTCGGTGCTCGAGATGGCAGGCAACAAGGTCACGGCCAAGCACCATGCGATCGCGGCGGGAGTTCCGGTCCTGCGCTCCACCGAGGCGTCCGACGACATCGACCTGCTCGTCGCCCAGGCCGAAGACATCGGGTTCCCCCTGTTCGCGAAGGCCGTCGCCGGTGGAGGCGGCCGGGGGATGCGCCGGGTCGCGGAGAAGGCAGAGCTCGCGCCAGCGCTCGCAGAGGCGATGCGGGAGGCCGCCAGTGCCTTCGGGGACGCCCGGATGTTTCTCGAGCAGGC
>JAHIOK010000178.1 GCA_018895315.1 Actinomycetota bacterium
AGGCGGCCAGTCCGTGCAGCGCATGGCTGCGTCCGGGCTCGGTCAGAGCGAGCTGGTGCTCTTCGCCGCCGAATTCGTAGCGTCCGTCAACGACCCGGTTCGGCCACGGCGCCAGGGTGGCACCGCGGAAACCAGGGCGCACCTCATCCGCGTCGAACGGCACGACGAGGGCGCGGCCCTCGAACGTCAACGAGCGCAACGACGCTCCGACGCTCGCCACCACGACTTCGTACTGACCGGCCCGAAGGACGTGCTGAGTACCGGAAAGCGGGATGCGGGCCATCTCAGAGCCCCTGAGCCAGACGGTAGTAGGCCTGGTTCCAGCGCAATTCGCTCTGGAACCCGCGCACCGTGGTGTCGGCGTCGATGACGACGAGCTCGGTCTTCGCAATCTCGGCGAAGTCCCGGAACACCTCGATGCCCACGGCGGTGGTCATCACCGTGTGGTGCGCGGCGCCGGCCGCGAGCCAGCATCCCGCACTCGTGGCGAAGTCGGGTTGCGGCTTCCAGACCGCGCGGCCCACCGGAAGCTTCGGCAGGTCGGGGGCCTCGACGTTCTCGACGACGTTGGCCACCAGACGGAATCGGTCGCGCATATCGCTCATCGCGACCACGAGAGCGGGGCCCGGGTCTGCGGTGAAGACCAGGCGCACCGGGTCGTCCTTGCCGCCGATACCGAGGGCGTGCACTTCGAGCCGCGGCTTCTCGGTGGTCAGCGACGGGGAAACCTCGAGCATGTGCGCGCCGAGGATCCGCTCGTTGCCGGGCACGAGGTCGTAGGTGTAGTCCTCCATGAGGCTCGCACCACCGGGCAGGCCCGCACCCATCACGTTCGCGACGCGGACGAGGATCGCCGTCTTCCAGTCACCTTCGGCGCCGAAGCCGTAACCCTCGGCCATGAGTCGCTGGACCGCCAGCCCCGGCAGCTGCTTCAGGGCGCCGAGGTCTTCGAAGCTCGTGGTGAAGGCGCCGAAGCCGCCCTCTTCGAGGAAGGCGCGCAGACCGATCTCGATCGCCGCGCCGTCGCGCAGCGACTGGTGGCGCGCGCCGCCGGGCAGCAGCTCGGGCTGCACCTCATACAGCTCGGCATACTCGGCGACCAGTGCGTCGATGTCGGCGTCGCGTGCCTGCGCCACGGCATCGGCGAGCTCGTTGACTCCCCAGGTGTTGACCTGCACGCCGAACCGCAGCTCGGCCTCGGTCTTGTCGCCCTCGGTGACCGCGACGTAACGCATGTTGTCGCCGAAGCGGGCGAGCTTGAGCGTGCGCGAGGCGGTCCAGCCGGCGGCGGCGCGCTGCCAGTCCTCGATCTGCTGCTGCACGGCCGGGTTCGACACGTGGCCGACGACGGTCTTGCGCGCGACACCCAGACGCGTCTGGATGTACCCGAACTCGCGGTCGCCGTGCGCGGCCTGGTTGAGGTTCATGAAGTCGAAGTCGATGTCAGCCCAGGGCAGTTCGACGTTCGCCTGGGTGTGCAGGTGCAGCAGCGGCTTCTGCAGCGCGTCGAGACCGGCGATCCACATCTTGGCGGGGCTGAACGTGTGCATCCAGGCGATGACCCCGATGACGTCGTCACGCCCGTTGGCCTCGAGGGCAAGGCGGCGGATGCTGTCGGAATCCTTGAGCACGGGCTTCCAGACGACCTTCACCGGGAGGCCGGAGAGACCGTCGGCGACGGCCCGCGACTGCGTGGCCACCTGGCGGAGGGTTTCTTCTCCGTAGAGGTTCTGGCTGCCGGTGACGAACCAGACCTCGTAGTGGTCGAGCGATGTGGCGAGTGGCATGCGGGTCATTTCTTCTCCTGGTCAGAGTGCTTCGACGGCGGCGGCTTCGACCGCGAGGCCGGCGTGATAACGGGCGAGGTACGTCGCGAATCCGGCGACGTCGGCGGGGTCGGGGCTGACGACGTCGATGGCGGCGTCGGCGAAGATGCGCTCGTCGAGGTAGGCGGCGAGGTCGAGGTCCGCGGCGTGCGACAGATAGGAGGCGAGCACCGCGATGCCCCACGCTCCACCTTCGGATGCCGTCTCACCGACGGCCACCGGGGCATCCAGTGCGCTGGCGAGGAAGCGCTGTGCGACGCCCGTAGTGCGGAACATACCGCCGTGGGCGAACATGAGCTCGATACCCACGCCTTCACCGGCGAGCACGCGCATACCGAGGGCGAGGGTCGCGAAGACCCCGTACAGCTGTGCGCGCATGACGTTCGCGAGGGTGAAGGAGCTGTCGGGGGTACGCACGAACAGGGGGCGCCCCTCGACCAGTCCTGCGATCGGCTCGCCCGCCAGATGGTTGTAGGCCAGCAGGCCGCCGGCATCCGGCTCTCCCGCAGTCGCCTCGCGGAACAGGATGTCGAACACGGCATCATCGTCGATCGGCGTACCTGCGGCCGCGGAGAAGCGTGCGAACATGCCCGCCCACGCCGCGAGCTCGCTCGCACCGTTGTTGCAGTGCACCATCGCGACGGGGTCGCCGGCGGGCGTGGTCACCAGGTCGAGCTCATGGTGCACCTCGGTCAGCGGTCTTTCGAGCACGACCATCGCGAAGATGCTGGTGCCGGCGCTGACATTGCCGGTGCGCGGCGCGACCGCATTGGTCGCGACCATTCCCGTGCCTGCGTCGCCCTCGGGGGGGCAGAACGGGATGCCGGGGCGCAGCGTTCCCGTCGGATCCAGCAGAGCGGCGCCCTCGACTGTGAGGGTGCCGGCGGGAGTGCCCGCGACGAGAACGTCAGGCAGCAGTTCGACCAGAGGCCGCCCCAGCGCCCGGTCAGCGGTGGCCTCGTCGTAGCGTCGCAGCAGTTCGGTGTCGTACCCGAGCGTCTGCGCGTCGATCGGGAACATACCGGAGGCATCCCCCACTCCGAGCACTTTTCTGCCGGTCAACTTCCAATGCACGTAGCCCGCCAGAGTGGTGAGGAACGACACGCTCGGCACGTGCGGCTCCTCGTCGATGACCGCTTGATGCCAATGCGCGACCGACCATCGCAGGGGGATGTTGGCGCCGAACAGTTCGGTCAGCTCGCTCGCGGCGCGCTCGGTGTTCGTGTTCCGCCATGTGCGAAACGGGACGAGCAGGTCGCCCTCGCCGTCAATGGCGAGGTAGCCGTGCATCATCGCCGAGATTCCGATCGCGTCGAGGTTCTCGAGCGGCAGGTCGTAGCGACGTCGCACGTCGGCGACGAGATCGGCGTACGCGGCCTGCGTGCCCCCCCACACGTCATCGAGGGCGTAAGTCCACATCCGATCCTCGAGCTTGTTCTCCCACTCGTGGCTGCCGACGGCCACCACGGCAGCTGTGTCGTCCGCGATCAGGCAGGCCTTGATACGGGTCGAGCCCAATTCGATTCCCAAAGACGCGCGGCCGGCCAGAATCGCGTCTCGCACGGATGAGGTGAAATCGACGACCGGGGCGTCGGGCGAGGTAGTGCTGTTCACGTCTGCTCCGTTGGATTCGTGGGCGCTGCCCAGTGCATGTTACCGGTAACATCACGGGTTCGCCAGCTCACACGATTTCGAGGGTTCATCTCCCCCGTGGAGCACTGGTGGATTCACGCGCGATCAGGACGGGCGC
>JAHIOK010000179.1 GCA_018895315.1 Actinomycetota bacterium
CTCAGAGGCGATGCGGAACGCCGAGTTCGCGGCGGGCACGCCCGAGTAGATCGCGCTCTGGAGGATCACTTCCTTGATCTCACCCACGCTCAGCCCATTGCGCAGGGCCGCACGCAGGTGCATCGCGAGCTCTTCATGGTGGCCGTGGGCGATGAGAGAGGTCAGCACGGCAACCGACCGCATCCGTCTCTCGAGCCCAGGACGCGACCACACATCGCCCCATGCGACACGGGTGATGAAGTCCTGGAAGTCGGCCGTGAGATCGGTGGTGTTCGCCACTGATCGATCGACGTGCGCGTCGCCGAGCACGGCCCGGCGCGCGGTCATTCCCTGGTCGTAGCGTTCACCGTCGGTGAGGCCGGCGCCGTCTGGTCGGGTCATGTCAGTCCTCCGGGATCGCGGTGTCGAAGAAGTCGCGCAGCGCCGAGGCGATTGCGGCAGGGTCATCGACGGTGGCCAGGTGCGAGGCATCCGCGATGCCGACGGCACGGCCGTGGCGGACGCCGTCGGCGATCTCGCGGGCGGCGGACTCGGGGGTCACCTCGTCGTGGGCACCCCACACGGCGAGCACCGGCGCGGCGATCTCCTCGAGCTGCGACCTCACATCGTGGGCGGCGAGCGCCTCGCAGCACAGCGCATAGCTCGCGTCGTCCGCATCTTGCAGCGCATGCAGCAGGCGTCCGGTGAGGTTCGGATGCTGCGCGATGGAGCCCGGCGCGAACCACCGCTGCGCCGACCCGATCAACAGGCTCGACGTGCTCTGCGCCCGCACCTGCGCCGCACGATCGGCCCATCCCTCGGCCGTGCCGATCTTCGCCCCTGAGCACACGATCGCCGCGGCCGTGACGAGATCGGGATGCCGCAGCAGCAGCTCGAGTCCGACCGCACCTCCGAGTGAGACGCCGGCGTACGCGAACGGTTCCGCGACGGCCGCAGCCACGGCATCCGCCAACTCACCGACCGTGAACGGCTCGGACGTCGCAGGTGAGGCACCGTGACCCGGGAGGTCCCAGGCGACGACCCGGTAGCGCTCGGCAAGCACCGGGGTGACGCCTTCCCAGACGATCGTCGAGGTGCCGAGCGAAGGCCCGAGCACGAGCAACGGGGCACCGGCCGGGCCCACTGGTGCAGTGAAGGCGAGGGTGGGCACGGTCATCGGGTGGTTCCTCCGGTTCGGTGATCGGATGCTGCGTCCGCGCTGCCTGCGTGGGCCTCGGCCAGAATCGCCTCGGCATAGCTCGGCGCCATGCCGAGGTAGCGGGACGGGTCCAGGAGCTCGTCGACGTCCAGTTCGGCGGCCTCCGGCAGCGCCCGGACGAGCGCGCGCAGGTCGCCGCCCCCCGCCGCGGCATCGATCAGGGCTGCGAACCGGTCACGCCCGATCAACGGCGTGAGCACGATGCCCAGTCGTTCGCTGACGATCAGTCCGCGGGTCAGTGCGAGGTTTCGAGCGACGGCATCGGCATCCACCCGCAGTCCTCCGAGCAGAGTCGCGGTGTGCGCCGACGCTCCCAGCGCGAGGCGCAGCAGCTCACGCAGCGTCGCCCACTCCGCATGCCAGGCCCCGTCGGGGCGCTCGTCCACCGCGAGCGCGGATGCCACGTGCAGGGTCGCCCCCAGCTGCGGAGCGCGGATCGCTGCAGAGCGAATGAGCACGGACTCCACGGGGTTCTGCTTCTGTGGCATCGCCGACGATCCGCCGCCCGCGCCCTCGGCGAGCTCCGCAACTTCGGTGCGCGACGCGTTGGCGACGTCCCCGGCGATCTTTCCGAGCGCATCGAGCACGTGCACGAGGGCATCGCCGAGTTCGGTGATCGGCCACCGCGCGGTATGCCATGGCGCATCGGACGGCTCGGTCGCGCTTCCCGGCAGCGCGAGCTCCCGCGCGAAGAAGCCGGGCAGGATCGATGCATCCGTACGGCCGACGCGCTCGACCAGTGCGGCGAGGGTTCCCGCGGCACCTCCGAGCTGAACGGGCAGCTCCCCCGCGATCGCGGCGAGACGAATGCGGCTGCGCTCCAGTCCCCGCGACCAGCCCGCGGCGCGCGCACCCCACGTGGTGGGCACGGCGTGCTGCGTGAGCGTGCGCGCCGCGGCGACCGTGCCCGCGTGCGCGGTGATGAAGGCCACAAGGTTCTCGAGTGCCCGGGCGAGGTGCCGCTCGACCTCGGCGGCGGCGCGCGCGGCGATCAGCATGAGCGCACTGTCGAGGATGTCCTGGCTCGTCGCGCCGCGATGCACCCAGGCGCGCGCGCTGTCGGGAACGTGCTCCTTGAGCAGGCCGACCAGCGGGATCACCGGATTTCCTCCGGCGACCGATGCCGCGGCCAGCGCCGCCGCATCGATCCCGTGTCGGGTGCACACCGCGCCCCGCCCGGCCCAGCCGAACGCGTCGGAGATGTCGGCAACGGCCGATTCGGGAGCGAATCCGGCTGCGCCCCAGGCCCGGGTGAGGGCGACTTCTGCCGTGACGAGCGCGTCGAGCACCGCGGCATCCGACACGAGGTCGTCGTGCCCCATCGTCACGGGTGACAGCAGACCCACATCGATCGCACTCACGCGCACCTCCTCCGCTCAAGCATGTCCCACATCCGGCAGACGTGCTCGTGCCGCGGCATCCGCAAC
>JAHIOK010000180.1 GCA_018895315.1 Actinomycetota bacterium
ATGCCGCTGGCCCCGGGCCCGCCCGGATTCGTCAGGAGCGAGCCGAGGGTCGTGCTCCCCGTCGCGCGGTGACGGATGACCGCGAGCTCGATGTCGCCCTTCGTCGGGTCTGTCCAATCCAACGGCGCGCGCACCGTGGTGCAGTCGAAGCCGGAGTCGCACGACGACCACGTGAGCTGCTGCTCGTAATACGGCAGCAGGTCGGCGGCGATTCCCTCGGTGGCGGGGGTCGCACTCGCGGTCGATGTGGTCTTCGCTTCGGGGATCTGCGAGTACAGGCAGCCCGACAGGGAGACGGAGACGACCACGACGGTCGCGATCGCGACGATCAGGCGACGGGTTCGATTCACGGTGTCCTCCCGCTCGCGATCGTCACGAGCAAGCTTTCGAGGGCGAGGGTCGGAGCGACATTCTGCTCCAGGTTTCGGCGGGTGAGCGCGATCTGATCGAGCACGGTCAGTGTTCGCTGCGGAGTCCACGCGGTCGCCACTGCGCGCAGATCGGCTTCGAGTTCGCGGTTGATGAGGTCGTCGCCCCGCCCGAACTGCAACACCACCACATCGCGGTACATCGCTTGCAGGTCGGTGAGCACCCGGTCGATGCCGTCGCGCAGACTGCGGGTCGCACGACGCTTCTGGTCGTCTTCGAGCGCGTTGAGCTGCGACCGCACAGCAGGCGGCACCGACGCCCCTGGAGCGACGCCGACCGTGCGCAGCAGGCTGGCGCGCTCGACCTCGTCGCGCTCCGCTCCGAGTGCCTTGGCATCTTCGGTGGCGGCTTTCACGACCTGCCCCGCGACTTCGACGACATCGCCGACACCGCGCACGCGCAGCACGCCGCGCAGGGTCTCGTCGCGGCGGGCGCGTGCCCCGGCATCCGTGGCGAGCCGCTGCGCCATTCCTATGTGGCGCTGCGCGTGACGCGCCGACTGCTCGGCGATGACCGGATCGGCTCCGGTGCGCTCGACGATCAGGCGCGCGACGTCATCGACCTCGGGCTCCCGCAGACGCAGAGTGCGCACGCGTGAGCGGATCGTCGGCAGCAGATCGGCGTCGCTCGGCGCGCAGAGGACCCACACCGTGCGCTCGGGAGGCTCTTCGAGCGCCTTCAGCAGCACGTTCGAGGTGCGCTCGGTCATGCGATCGGCATCTTCCATCACGATCACGCGGTAGCGGCCGAGGGACGGGGAGAAATAGGAGCGCTCGACGAGAGCGCGCGCGTCTTTGATGGAGATGATGACACCCTCGGTGCGTAGCGCTGAGAGGTCGGGGTGGGTGCCGGCGAGCACCTGTGCCATCGCACGCTCATCACCCGGCTCGGCGATCAGCGCCGCGGCGAACGCCATCGCGAGCGTCGATCGGCCGGAACCAGGTGGACCGGTGATGAGCCAGGCGTGCGTCATGCTCGCAGGATCGGATGCCGCGGACTGCAGTGCCCGGACGGCTTCGTGCTGACCCCACACCGCGCTCCAGGGGCTGATCCCATCCGCGTGCGGCGCGGGGTCGAGCACCGGAGCTTCCATGCCGACCAGCCTAACCGCGAGCCCCGACAAGCGTCTCTCACAGGAGCGGGGTGATCCGCTCGCGGATCAGACCGGCGATCTCGGGCGCGGGCTCCGAGGCATCGAGCACCAGGAATCGCTCCGGCTCAGCCGCGGCGAGGCCGAGGAACGCATCCCGCACGCGCGAATGGAACTCGGACTTCTCGGCTTCGAGGCGGTCGAACGGCTTGTCGTCGGCGTCGAGCCGCTGCCGTGCGAGATCTGGCGCGAGGTCGAGCAGCACCGTGAGGTCGGGCAGCAGGCCACCCGTTGCCCACAGCGAGATGTCTCGCACTTCGGCCGACGCGAGGACTCGCCCGGCCCCCTGATAGGCGACCGACGAGTCGAGGTAGCGGTCTTGGATGACGACATCCCCGCGGCTAAGGGCCGGTCGGACGACCGTTTCGACGTGGTGCGCCCGGTCAGCGGCGTACAACAGCGCTTCCGCGCGGGGCGCGACGTGCCCGCGATGGTGCAGCACGATGTCACGGATCAGCACGCCGACCTCGGTGCCACCGGGCTCGCGGGTGCGCACCACGGTCCGCCCGGCCGCGGTGAGCCACTCGTCGAGCAGGACGGCCTGGGTCGTCTTGCCCGCGCCGTCGCCGCCTTCGAAGGTGACGAACAAGCCCGTCACTTCTTCGCCGGAGCCTTGCGGGTAGCCGGGGCCTTCCGGGTCGTCGTGCGCTTGGGCGCAGGACCCTTGGCTCGCTTGTCTGCGATCAGTTCGACAGCACGTTCGAACGTGATCTCGAGAGCGTTCTCGCCTCGCGGGATCGTGGCGTTCGTCTCACCGTCCGTCACGTACGGTCCGAAGCGACCTTCTTTCAGCTTGATCTGCTTGCCGCTGACAGGATCGTTCTCGAACTCCTTGAGTGCACTCGCCGCGCGCCGGGCGCCGTACTTCGGCTCGGCGTACTTCGCAAGTGCCTGCTCGAGCGTCATATCGAAGATCAGCTGTTCGCTGTCGAGCGTGCGCGAGTCGGTGCCCTTCTTCAGATACGGGCCGTAGCGGCCGTTCTGGGCTGTGATGACCTCACCGGACTCGGGGTCGGTGCCGACGGTGCGAGGCAAATCGAGCAGCTGGAGTGCGGTCTCGAGGTCGATCGTGTCGACGGCCATGGACTTGAAGAGCGAACCGGTGCGCGGCTTGGGCGCGGCATCCTTCTTGGCTGTGGTCTTCTTCGGCGCCTCGACGACCTCGCCGGTCGTCTCGTCGACGGCATCGGGGTCGACGGGCTCGACTTCCTGCACGTAAGGACCGAACCGCCCGTCCTTCACGACGATGAGCTTGCCATTCTCGGGGTTTTCGCCAAGGACGCGGTCCCCCGCCACGGGGGCGTCGATGAGCTCCTGTGCCTTATCGGGGGTCAGCTCGTCGGGTGCGAGCTCTTCCGGCACGTTGACGATGCGCGCTTTGGCTTCGGGGTCTTCCGGATTCGGAACCTCGAGGTAGGGACCGTACTTGCCGAAGCGGAGAGTGGCGACATCGCTGATGCGCGTCGAGTTGAGTTCGCGCGCATCGATCTCGCCGAGGTTCTCGACGATGTTGCGAAGGCCGGGCTGCGCGTCGGAGCCGAAGTAGAAGTCATGCAGCCACTGGCCGCGACCCTGCTCGCCACGGGCGATCGCATCGAGGTCGTCTTCGAGCGCCGCCGTGAAATCGTAGTCGACGAGGTCGGCGAAGTGCTCCTCCAGGAGACGCACGACGCTGAACGCGAGCCAGCTGGGCACGAGGGCCTGACCGCGCTTGCTCACATAGCCGCGGTCGAGGATCACGTCGATGATGCTCGCAAACGTCGAAGGACGCCCGATCCCCTTCTCCTCCAGCGCCTTGACGAGGCTGGCCTCTGTGTAGCGAGGCTTGGGGGTCGTCGCATGGCCCTTGGCCTCGACATCCGTCATACGCAGCAGGTCGCCGACCGCGAGCGCCGGAAGCGACTGATCGTCGGCCTTCTCGGCGTCGCCGCGCTTCTCGTCGCGGCCCTCTTCATACGCCTCGAGGAAGCCCTTGAACGTGTAGACCGTGCCGGAGGCAGTGAACTCGACCGCGCGGCCGTCGGCTCTGACCAGCAGGGTCACGGTGGTGGTCTCGTACTTCGCGTCCGACATCTGGCTGGCGACGGTGCGCTTCCAGATGAGGTCGTACATGCGCTGCTCGTCGCGGTCGAGTTCGCTGGATACCGAGGCAGGCGTGCGGAAGTTCTCACCCGACGGACGGATCGCTTCGTGCGCCTCCTGCGCGTTCTTGCTCTTGCTGCGGTAGACGCGGGGGTTCGCCGGCACCGCCTTGTCGCCGTAAAGAGCGACGGCCTGTTCACGAGCAGCCGTGATGGCCTGCGCGCTCAACGCCGTCGAGTCCGTGCGCATATAGGTGATGAAGCCCTTTTCATAAAGCCGCTGGGCGACGCTCATGGCGTGCTTCGCGCTCATCGAGAGCTTGCGTCCTGCCTCTTGCTGCAGAGTCGAGGTCGTGAACGGCGCCTTGGGGCTGCGCGTGCCCGGCTTCGCCTCCACGCTGGTGACGGACGCATCGGCCGCGGACTCGATCGCGGCAGCGAGTGCGCGCACCTCGGCCTCATCGAAGACGAGTACGGCCTTCTTCAGCTGGCCGAGGTCGTCGAAGTCGGTGCCCCGGGCCAGCGACGCGCCGTCGACACGAGCAAGACGGGTGGTGAAGGAGTCGGTGGACTTGACGGCGAGCGCCTCGATATCCCAGTAGCTGGCCGAGACGAAGGCCATGCGCTCACGCTCGCGTTCGACGACCATGCGAGTCGCAGCGGACTGCACACGGCCGGCACTCAGCGCCGCACCCTCGCGTCCGCTGCCGACCTTGCGCCACAGCACCGGAGACACGTCCCAGCCGTACAGACGGTCGAGCACTCGTCGGGTCTCCTGCGCGTCGACGAGCGCGAGATCGAGCTCGCGGGTGTTCTCGGCCGCCGCGCGGATGGCGTCTTGGGTGATCTCGTGGAAGACCATCCGCTTGACGGGCACCTTCGGCTTGAGCACTTCGAGCAGATGCCACGCGATGGCTTCGCCTTCGCGGTCCTCATCAGTTGCGAGCAGGACCTCATCGGCTGTCTTGAGCGCGCGTTTGAGTTCTGCGACGGTCTTCGTCTTGCGTTCGTTGACGACGTAATAGGGGTCGAAGTCGTTGTCGACGTCGATCGAGTACTTGCCGTAGGCCACTTTCTTGTCGGCAGGAATCTCCTTCTTGCTCGCGAGATCGCGAATGTGCCCCACGGAGCTGAGCACCTCGTAGCCATCGCCGAGGTAGCCCTGGATCGACTTCATCTTCGTCGGTGACTCGACGATGACGAGCTTCTTGCCGTGTGTCACGGGAGAGTCCTTTCTTCGATGCACACCATACACACGACTTTCTGTGTGAGACGCCGACGAGCGCTCAGCGAGCCACCGATATACAGGGAGAGGGCGACGATCAGCGCCCTGATGCGGTCGCGGGCGGCCCGGCCCGTGCCGTCGCGATGGCTGCGAACGCGCCGAACGGGATCGACACACCGACCGTGGCGACGAGTCCCGTGAGATCGCACGAAACGAGCCGCCCTTCGGATGCCTCAGCGACGGCCGCCGCGAGTTCGCAGGGCACCCCTGCCACGAGACCGGAGGCTCCGTCCGCCGCGGCGAGGGCTGCGGCATCCGCGGCTCCCGCAGCGCGCTGCCCGCAGACGGCAGCTGCTCCGGCAGAGGCGAGACCGAGGGTGACCGCCGCCGCGCACGCAAGGGCCCCTGCCGCCAACACCGACCCGGCCATCGGTCTTCACTCTCCCCCGCCGAGCGCGCAGGACCGCGCGCTCACGGTGAGAGCGAGCATCGGAACCCCCGCGGATGCTGCCGCCGTCACGCAGACGAGGTCGCCGCTGTGGTCGATCACCATCGTGGCGCCGGATGCCGCGGCACCCACGGCCTCGCCAGCACGCTCCCTCGATTCGCCGCGGGCGACGAGGCGAGCGGCGTCAGCGACGGCATCCTGCAGGCGCACCTGACGCGCGCACGCACCGAGCGTGGCGGCCCCGAGCACCAGTACCAGGAGCACCGCGGGGAGGACGACCGCGAACTCTGCCGTGATCGAGCCGCGGTCGCCCCGCCCGGCTTTCATGCCACCGTGAGCGCGCGACGGATGAGGTCGGTCAGGATGCCGCGGACTTCATCGGATCTCATGATGACGACCAGAAGCCCCGCGAACGCCACCGCCGCCATCGTGGCGATGGCGTACTCGGCCGTCGCGGCGCCGGTGTCGTCGCCGAAGAGACCCGCGGCCCGGCGGGACGTGAGCCGCGGCAGGTAGGGCGGTCGTGAGGTGGGGATGAGGGTCAGGGACATGAGACTTCTCCTTCGTTCGGTGTGCAGATGGCGGGCACGGCTGAAGATCAAGCGATCAGAGCGAGAGGGTCGTGGAGCCCAGCACGCTGAGCAGCATGGGCGCCACGCCCAGGAGCATGAATGCCGGCAGCGTGCACACTCCCAGCGGGATCAGGAGTCGCGACGACAGTCGCGCAGCCCGGAGTCTGCCGTCGGTACGGGCACGGTGACGTGCCATCGCCGCGGATGCCCTGAGCAGCTCGACGGCCGGCACGCCGGCGGCACTCGACAAGCGCAGGATCGCGTCGGTCTCGGCGTCGGCAGAACCGCCGCCTGCGCGATCGACGATCGCCCGACCACGGTCGAGCGATACCCCACCACTCAGGGCGATGGCCATGAGCTCAGCGTGCAGACCGGGCACATCCTCGGGAGGTCGCGCCCTTCGCACGAGCGACGCGGTCCAGTGGTGCGCGGCGAGGATGAGGAGGAGCCCTGCGACGAGGCACCCGATGCCGATGGGGTTTCCCACCAGCACCGCCAGCGTGTCGAACCCGAGCGCTATCCCGAGTGCGACGGCCACCAGCGGAAGCCAGCTCATCAGCCGCGCGGTTCCGGCGGGCTCGGCGAGGGCGATGCGAATCTGGTCGGCGGTCTCCTGCGCATCGCGGAGCGCCGACGCGACGCCGCGAAGACTGTCCGCCAGGGGCGCGCCGACGGTGATCGCCACCGTCCAGGCGACGGCCACATCGCGCCAGGCTCCGCCCTGCGCCGCGATCGCGTCGCTCAGGTCGCCGCCGCGCGCCATCCGGCTCGAGACTCGTGCCGCGACCGGGTCTCCCCCGTCGGCGAGGTACGACCATGCGCGCACCGGCGCCACGCCCGCCTGCAAGAGCACCGCGAGTCGCAGCACCGTGTCGCCGGTCGCCGCGGCATTCATGCCGGGCAAGGTCTTGGGACGGATTCTC
>JAHIOK010000181.1 GCA_018895315.1 Actinomycetota bacterium
CGCCGCCGAGCGCGCGCGCCGCGGCGAACAGCTCACCGGCGACGACGAGGTCGACTCCCGATGCTGCGTCGAGCGCGGCGTTCGCGGCCGCCTGTGCCTGAGTGGTCGCGCTGCCCATTACTTCGCCGCCGCCTCTGCGGTGTCGGACGCCTCGAGCTCGGCGAGGAACCGGTCGACGACGGCCTGAGCCTTCGCGTCATCGGTCATCGCCTCGCCGACCACGCCACCGGCGAGGTCGAGAGCCAGCGAACCGACCTCGCTGCGCAGCGAGACGAGGGCCGACTGGCGCTCCGCCTCGATCTGCGTGTGCGCGGTCGCCGTGATACGGGCTGCCTCGGAGGATGCGGCATCCTTCGCCTCGGTGACGATCTTCTTGCCGTCCTCACGGGCGGCCTCACGGATCTCACCAGCCTCGATGCGTGCCTCGGCGAGCTGCGCGGTGTACTGCTCGAGCGCAGCCTCGGCCTGGCGCTGTGCCTCGTCGGCCTTAGCGATGTTGCCTTCGATGGCCTCCGCGCGCTGGTCGAGGAGCGCCTGCATCTTCGGCAAGACGACCTTCCAGAAGATGCCGAGGATGACGACGAAGCACACGGCCGACCACATGATGTCGTAGATCGCCGGCAGCAGCGGGTTGTTCGCGGCCCCACCCTCGGTCGCGGCGAATGTGACAAGAGTGCTCAGCATCCTGTCTCCTTACGTCGAGAGCGGATGACTAGAAGCCGAAGATGAAGCCGGTGGCGATACCGATGAACGCGAGCGCCTCGGTGAACGCGATACCGATGAACATCAGCACCTGGAGGCGACCGGCGAGCTCGGGCTGACGCGCCACGCCCTCGATCGTCTTTCCGACGACAATGCCGACGCCGATGGCCGGGCCGATGGCGGCGAGGCCGTAGCCGACGGTCGCGATGCTGCCGGAGACCTGGGCCAGAACCGTAGTGGAGTCCACGGGTTTTTCCTTTCGTTGTGGGTGGCTGACGCCGACCCGCTAGTGCTCTTCCGCGATCGCGAGCTGAATGTAGACCGCGGTGAGGATGGCGAAGACGTACGCCTGGAGGAAGGCCACCAGGAGTTCGAAGAGAGTGAAGACGAAACCGAAGGCGAGCGTGCCGACACCCAGCAGCGACCAGAAGCCGCCGAGGCTGAAGATGAAGAACTGCGTCGCGGCGAAGAACAGCACCAGCATGAGGTGCCCGACGATCATGTTCATCAGGAGTCGCAGCGTCAGGGTGACGGGACGGATGATGAAGGTCGAGAGGAACTCGAGCGGGATGATCAGGATGTAGAGGAACCACGGCAGCCCGGGGGGCATCAGTGAGTTCTTGAAGAAGTTGCCCGGGCTCTTACGGACGCCCGCGTAAATGAAGGTCACGTAGGCGACGACAGCCAGCAGCAGAGGCACGGCGATGACGCTCGTGCCGGCGATGTTCAGGAACGGGATGACACCGGTCAGGTTCATGAACAGGATCATGAAGAACATCGTCGTGAGGATCGGCAGGAAGCGGTTGCCGTCCTTCTTGCCGAGCAGGTCGTGCGCGATGTTGACGCGGACGAAGTCCAGGCCCATCTCGACGACGCTCTGGAAACGGCCGGGCACGAGCTTCATGCGGCGGGTGCCGAGCACGAAGAGGATGACCAGGACGGCCGTGGCCAGCATCTGGATGAGGTTGATTCGCGTGATCGCGAACCACGTTCCCTCGAACAGAACGGCGTCAGGGAAGAATTCCCCGATCGACGGTGGGTGGAACCCACCGTCGTCGGTGGCAGTTTTCGCGATCAGGGTCGCAGCTTGAGTGAACAGCGCGGGCTCCAGCTTCGGGGCGACGGAGGGTACCGTTGCGACGATGGTCGATGAGCTTCATTGCGCAATCGCTCGCGAGTCGGAGCGGGCGGGCGCAGTACTACCCTAGCAAACCCCGGCGCCTCTTATGCGCCGTCCGGTCGCTCTTCGACGCGACGATCGCCCTCATCCGGGTCGGTGGGAAGGATCGTATCGCTCGCGTGCGGCATCCGCAGGCGCGTGAACACGACGACGTCGATGATCAACGACGCCAGCACGCTGGCTACGAGGGCGACGAAGAAAACCGTCGGAGCGACCCACGGCTGACCGCGAAGCACGATCAAGACGACGATGAAGACCACGAATTTGAGGATCCAGCCGCCCAGAACGATTCCGAAGAACAGCGGCACGTAGAGGTCGTCGCCGAACCAGCGGTTCGCGATCAGGATGCTGGCACCCGTGACAGCGAGGAACACCGCTGCCAGCAGCACTCCGGCCAAAGCGCTCCACAGTCCGTTCGGGCCAGCGACGACGAAGCCGAGCACGGCGCCCACGACGGCGAGAGCGGCGGTGGCGATCGCCGACCAGGTGAGGGTGGCGCGGAGCACAGGGGTGCTGGAGACGGTGCTGTGGCTCATCGGATCTCTTCCGGGGTCGGTGGCTCGGCGTGTGCGCGCGAGCGGTACAGGGGCGAGAAGGTGAGGACCAGGCAGGCGGCGATGCCCACGAGTCCGAAGACGACGCCGATCCAGTACTCGCCGAACCAGTTCTGTCTGGTGGCGATGTACATCAGGAGCACGGCGATGCCGATGATCGCAGTCCACGCGTAGAAGATCAGCACGGCGCCGCTGTCGGTGTGGCCCATGTCGAGCATGCGGTGGTGCAGGTGCTTGCGGTCGGGCGAGAACGGCGACTTACCCGCCCGCATGCGGCGGATGACCGCCATGCCGAAGTCCATGAGCGGCAAGATCACGACGGCGACCGGGATGAGGATCGGGATGAAGGCACCGAGCAGCTGGGAACGCCCGAAGTACTCGGGATCGAGCAGGTTGGGCGGCAGGTCGCCGGTGACCGCGATCGCCGAGGTGGCCATCAGGAGCCCCAGCATGAGTGCACCGGAGTCTCCCATGAACAGCTTCGCCCGGCTCCAGTTCAGCGGGAGGAAGCCGGCGCATGCACCGATCAGGGCTGCGGCGATGAACGATGCCAGGTTGAAGTAGGTGCTCGCTCCGGTGTCGCGGACGAGAACATAGGAATACGCGAAGAAGATGGCGTTCGCGATCAGGCACACGCCCGCGACGAGCCCGTCGAGACCGTCGATGAAGTTGACCGCGTTCATCACCACGACGATGACGAAGACGGTGAGAGCGAAGCTGACCCAGCCCGAGCCGATCGCCATCCCGCCGATCGGGAGCGAGTAGATCTGCAGCTGCCCGAACCAGGCGATCACACCGGCGGCGAGGAACTGCACGCCGAGCTTGATCATCCAGTCGAGGTCCCACAGATCATCGGCGACGCCGATCAGGACGATCATCAGGGTGGCAGCGAGGACGGCGTAGACCTGCGAGGGATTGGTCCAGAAGATCGCGAAGTACGGGTTCACCGACGACACCGCGAACGCGGCGACAATGCCGAGGAACATCGCGATCCCCCCGAGCCGCGGAGTGGGGGTCTTGTGCACATCGCGCTCCCGGATGCCGGGGTAGAGCTTGTACTTGAGGCTCAGTCTCCAGACGGCCCAGGACAGCGCGAGGGTGACGGTCGCGGTGAAGAGGATCGTGAAGATGTACTGCTTCACGCGCCGCCGCCGGCGTCCGCCTCGGGGCCGGGAGTCTCTTCGGCGCCGGTCGCCGGCTCGGCGGCGTCCTCCGGGTCGGGGGCCAACAGGTCGCCCAGCACACCGCGCAGCTCGTCGCGGGTCACCGCACCCTCGCGGAGCACGCGCACCAAGCCGTCGCCGCCCACGAGGGCCGTGGCATCCACGATCGTCGAGGGCACCCCGGTGCGGCTGAGACCGTCGTCGAGGTAGACCGCGACGCTCTCCCCCAGCATGTCGACCGCATCGGCGGCCGCGATCGCCGCCGGCTTGCCGGTGAGGTTCGCACTCGAGACGGCGAGCGGGCCCACCTCTTCGAGAATCTCGAGTGCCACCCGGTGCGACGGCATCCGCACGGCTACCGTGCCGTGGGTGTCGCCGAGATCCCACGAGAGCGAGGGCTGGGCCGGCAGCACGATCGTGAGCCCTCCCGGCCAGAACGCGTCGACCAACCGCTCAACGGGTTCGGGAATCTCGGCCACGAGAGCGGCGAGAGTCGTCTTTCCCGCCACGAGCACAGGTGGTGGCGACTGGCGTCCGCGCCCTTTCGCCGCGAGCAGCCGCGCGACGGCAGCCGGGCTGAAGGCGTCGGCAGCGACGCCATAGACCGTGTCGGTGGGGATGACGATGAGTTCGCCGCGGCCGATCGCCTGGCGCGCCTGGCGCATACCGGTGAGCAGCTGCGCCTCATCGCCGCAGTCGTAGAGGGGAGACATGTCCCCTCCAGTTTAGGTCGGTGTCGCGGCGAGTTCCCCCGCGCCGCACGAGAGAGTCACGGGCGGAGGGCGGTCGTCGCGCGGTCGCGGGTCGTGAGGTCGGGGTGGGTGGCTGCCGCGCGCCATCCGTCGGCGGTGAGGATCTCGCGGATCGCCGCGCCCTGCCACTCCCCGTGTTCGATGACGAGGCTTCCTCCCGGGTGCACCAGCCGCAGGCCCACACCGCTCAGCACCCGCACGACGTCGAGTCCGTCCACTCCCCCGTAGAGCGCTGCAGGCGGGTCGAAGAGCCGAACTTCGGGATCACGGGGAATCGCGGCATCCGGAACATAGGGCGGGTTGGAGACCAGCACCGTCACGGTGCCGTCGAGTTCGGGGAACGCCTGCGCGAGGTCGGCGAACGCCAGCGTGGCATTGGCCGCACCGACCCGCCGGAAGTTCTCTTCGGTCCAGGGGAAGGCCTCTGCCGAGTTCTCCGCGGCATAGACGCGCGCGTGGGGCACTTCCGTGGCCATCGCCAGGGCGATGGCGCCGCTTCCGGTGCCCAGGTCGACGGCGACGGGAGCATCGGATGCCGTGGCCCACAGCACATCGATCGCCAGCTGCGCCACCATCTCGGTCTCGGGGCGCGGGACGAAGACTCCGGGACCCACGGCGAGCTCGAGGTGACGGAAAGGCGCGACGCCGGTGAGGTGCTGCAGGGGTTCGCGGGTCGCTCGTCGGGTGATCAGAGCCTCGAACCGGAGGACGTCCGTCGGGGTCACCTCGTCGTCGCGGATCGCCGCGGCCTGCACACCCCCGCGGCCGAGTCCCAGCACGTGACCCGCCAGCAGCTCGGTGTCGACCACCGGGTCGGGAACACCCGCCGAGGCGAGGTGCTCGGTAGCTCCGCGCAGCAGCTCGCGGAGTCGGAGCGGGCGATCGACCGCCGCAGGGCGTTCGGCAGGGGTGTCGGAGATATCAGCCATGGGCGCTGACAAGCCTAGAGCCCCGCTCGTCACAAACGGACTCGGGGAATGCCTGCTCACGTAGGCTTGTTGGGAGTCAATGACCGACCCGAAAGGCCTGCGAATGCCCGGCATCCACTCCGATATCACTTCCGCGTTCGGCAACACCCCGCTGGTGCGCCTGAACCGGATCGCCGAGGGACTCCCCGGCACGATCCTCGCCAAGCTCGAGTTCTACAACCCGGCCTCGAGCGTGAAGGACCGCCTCGGCATTGCGATCGTCGACGCCGCAGAGGCCTCCGGTGCGCTGCAGCCCGGTGGCACGATCGTCGAAGGCACCAGCGGCAACACCGGCATCGCGCTCGCCATGGTGGGCGCTGCCCGCGGCTACCGCGTCATCCTCACAATGCCGTCGTCGATGTCGATCGAGCGAC
>JAHIOK010000182.1 GCA_018895315.1 Actinomycetota bacterium
ACGCTCCGAGCGTAGAGCCCGCCCGCGGTGGGTCGCGACTCGAACGCTCCAGGCGATGTCGTTCGGCACCTGCGCGCTCTAACATGAGGCTCATGACCACTCGCCACGTCACCGGCCCACACCGCGAATCGATGCATTCCCCTCGCGGAATGAGCGATCAGAACCAGCTCAATCCGCTGTTCGCTCGGGCGGGGGAGGCGACCGACTTTCCGTTGAACGCTCTACCGCCGGGGGAGTCGCTGCCCGAGACCGCCTACCAGGTGGTGCACGACGAAGCGATGCTCGATGGCAATTCGCGCCTCAACCTCGCGACGTTCGTCGGCACGTGGATGGACCCTCAGGCGAACCTGCTGTATGCCGAGACAGCCGACAAGAACATGGTCGACAAGGACGAGTACCCCCAGACGGCGGCGATCGAGACCCGTTGCTGGAAGATGATCGCGGGTCTCTGGAACGCGCCCGATGTCGACAACGCCATCGGCACCTCCACGATCGGTTCGTCCGAAGCCTGCATGCTGGGTGGCCTGGCGCTCAAACGCCGCTGGCAGCTGCGCCGTCGCGCGGCAGGACTGTCGACGGAGAAGCCCAACCTCATCCTCTCCAGCGCCGTCCAGGTCTGTTGGGAGAAATTCTGCAATTACTGGGATGTCGAGCCGCGCTACGTGCCGATCACGGACGACCACAAGTGCCTCGACGGATTCGAGCTCGAGAAGTACGTCGACGAGGACACCATCGGTGTCGTCGCGATCATGGGAGTGACGTACACAGGTGTGTACGAGCCGGTCGCGGCGATCGCGAAGGCCCTCGATCACATCCAGGCCGAAACCGGCCTCGACATTCCGATCCATGTCGACGGCGCATCTGGCGGCATGATCGCTCCCTTCCTCCAGCCCGATCTGGAGTGGGATTTCCGGGTCGAGCGCGTCGCGTCGATCAGCACGTCGGCGCACAAGTACGGCCTCGTCTACCCGGGTCTCGGCTGGGTCGTGTGGCGGACGGTCGACGATCTCCCGAAGGAACTCGTCTTCGACGTCACCTACCTCGGTGGACACATGCCCAGCTTCGCGCTGAACTTCTCCCGCCCCGGCGCGCAGGTACTCCTGCAGTATTACCTGTTCCTCCGGCTCGGCTGGGACGGGTACTACAAGGTCCAGAAGGCTTCGCAGGATGTCGCCGTCTACCTGTCCGGCGAGATCGCCAAGATGCCGGCCTTCGACCTGTGGAACGACGGCACCGACATTCCCGTGTTCGCCTGGCAGCTCGCCAAGGGCTACACCGACAAGTGGAATCTCTACCACTTGTCCGAGCGGATGCGTCTGAAAGGTTGGCTGATTCCCGCCTACCCGATGCCCGACAACCTCACCGACGTCGTCGTGCAGCGCATCGTTGTGCGCAACGGGCTCAGTCGCAATCTCGCGGAGAGCCTCATGCTCGACATCACGGAGGCGGTCGCCTACCTCGACGCTCTGGAATCGCCGATGCCCACCGAGGGACAGGTGACTTCTTTCACGCACTGAGCCGCGCGCGGGGTCGGTCTCAGGGCTTGACGATCGGCAGCGTGCCGGTCTCGGCTGCGACTTTCTGCCGATACAGCATCCGCTGCTCCGGCAGCGAGAGGTCGAAGACGACGGCGAGCACGCGGATCACGGCCGTCACCACGACACCGATGGTCGCCGCGACATTGAGCGGCACGCCGAAAGCATTGGAGGCTGCCAACACGAGGCATCCGGCCGCAGCCGCGACGGCATACAGCGATCCAACGTGCATGATCGCCACCGGCAGCCCCATGAAGACGTCGCGCAGGATGCCGCCGCCGACCGCTGCGCACACTCCGACGAACACGGCAGGAACGAGAGGCAGGCCGAGCGCCAGCGCTTTGGTCGTTCCGAATGCCCCGAACAGGCCGATCACGATCGCGTCGAGTCCGACGATGATGCCGTTGAGCCGGCGCAGCGGCGCCGCGAGCAGCATCCCCAGCAGGGCAGCACCCGTCGCGGTGAGCAGATACCAGTTGCTCTGCAGCGTGGAGAGGGGCTGGTTGAGCAGGAGATCGCGGATGATGCCGCCGCCCATGCCCATCACGACACCGATGATCGCGACCCCGAGTAGATCGAGACGGCGCTGGCCGACGAAACCGGACGCGAACAGGGCGCCCTGGATGCCGCCGAGGGCGACGGCGGTGAGATCTGCCCAGAGCGGGATGATGAAGAGCGGCTCGTTCACGCCTCCATTGTCGCGCCCGACCGCGATAATCGATGTGTGCCCACCTATCGTGACGAGATCGTCGTCCTGCGTACCCACAAGCTGGGCGAGGCCGACCGCATCGTCACGGCGCTCAGCCGTCGCCACGGCAAGGTGCGCGCCGTCGCGAAGGGCGTGCGTCGCACGTCGTCCCGTTTCGGAGCCCGGCTCGAGCCCTTCATGGTCGCCGACGTGCAGCTCTACCAGGGCCGCTCGCTCGACATCGTGCAGCAGGCGGAGTCGCTCGGGTCGTATGGCGCCGACATCGCCGTGCACTACGACCGCTACACCGCCGCCAGTGCGATGGTCGAGACCGCCGATCGCCTGAACGAGTCCGAGGCCACTTCGCAGCAGTATCTGCTTCTGGTCGGCGGACTGCGGGCGCTGTCCTTCGGAGAGCACGCGGCGCGCAGCATCCTGGATTC
>JAHIOK010000183.1 GCA_018895315.1 Actinomycetota bacterium
CGGGTGAGCGTGGCACCCTCCTGCCACCGCTCACCGACCACCACGTCCATCTGCATCTGATCGATGAACGGCCTCTCGCCACGCACGGCATCGCGGCGGTGCTCGACCTCGGCGGCTTCCCCGATGACCTCGCCCGCCGGGGACCCGACCGTGTGCCGCATGCCCGTTACGCCGGAGCCTTCCTGACTGCTCCCGGGGGGTACCCCTCCGGGCGCACCTGGGCTCCGCCGGCGACCGTTCGCGAAGTGGAGCCGGGCGCTGATGCGGCCGCGGCCGTCGCCGCGCAGGCCGGCCGCGGCGCCTCCGTCATCAAGGTCTGCCTCAACGCCTCGGGACCGATCTTCGACCACGCGACGCTGGCCGCGGTCGTCGAGGCCGCACATCGGCGGGGGCTTCCGGTCGTGGCGCATGCCGAGGGGGTCGGAATGACCGACCTGGCGATCGATGCCGGCATCGACGCCCTGGCCCACACCCCCTTCAGCGAGCGACTCTCGCCCGAGACCATCGCCCGTGCGATCGCCTCGGGTCAACGCTGGATCTCGACCCTCGCCATCCATCGCGGCAAGAACCTCGCCACCGCCTCCGCCCAGCTGGCGGCTTTCGTGCGTGCCGGCGGGCAGGTGCTCTACGGAACCGACCTCGGCAACGGCGACCTGCCGGTGGGCGTCAACGCCCGAGAGATCGTCGGCCTGCAGCGCAGCGGACTGCACGGCGACGCACTGCTCGCCACCCTCACCGACCCGTGGCCGGCGCAGGAGCCGATCAACGACGTCGTCACTTTCGTTCCGGGCGATGCCCCCGTGAGCTCCGGCGAGATACCGGAATGGCTGGCATCGGCCCGCGTGGTGTCAGCAGAGGAGGTCCTTCGAGATGGAGCCTGACGGTCGCAGTGCCCCGGATGCGGTGGCAACCGGTCTCGACCGCACGGACCCGCTCCGCGCGTACCGGGACGAGTTCATCGGCGCGGACGGGGCGATCGTGTATTTCGACGGCAACTCCCTCGGCAGGCCCCCGCGGGCTTCGGCGACGCGTCTCGAGCAGTTCGTGCACGAACAGTGGGGCGGCCGACTGATCCGGGGCTGGGATGAATCGTGGATGCAGCTTCCGTTCGAGATCGGCGATGCCATCGGACGTGCGGCGATCGGCGCCGCCGCGGGACAGACCGTCGTAGGGGACTCCACCACGGTGCTGCTCTACAAGCTGCTGCGCGCGGCCTTCGATGCCGCGCAGGCCGAAGACCACGCCCGCGTCGAACTGGTGGTCGATCGAGACAACTTCCCCACCGACCGGTACCTCGTCGAGGGCATCGCCGCCGAACGCGGCGGCCGAGTGAGGTGGATCGAGGTCGACACCGCCGCCGGCGTCACGGCCGAGGCCGTGCGGTCCGCGGTCGGGCCCGAGACCGCCATCGTGCTGCTGAGCCACGTCGCCTACCGCTCGGGGTACCTCGCCGATGCGGCATCCCTCACGCGGATCGCCCAGGACGCGGGCGCGCTCGTCGTGTGGGATCTCTGCCATTCCGCGGGCTCGGTGCCGATCGAGGCCGACGCCTGGGGGTTCGACCTCGCCGTGGGCTGCACGTACAAGTACCTCAATGGCGGACCGGGCTCACCCGCGTTCGCGTATGTCGCCACGCGGCACCAGGCGACCCTCACGCAGCCGATCCAGGGCTGGATGGGCGCCGACGACGTCTTCGCGATGGGTCCGGCGTATCGCCCGGCCGAAGGAATGCGGCGCTTCCTCTCGGGCACGCCGCCGATCGTCGGCATGCTCGCCCTTCAGGACACGCTCGCCCTCATCGAACGCGCGGGCATCGCATCCATCCGCGCGAAGTCGATCGCTCTCACCGAGTTCGCGATCGACCTCACCGACGAATGGCTCACGCCCCTCGGTGTGACCGTCGCGTCGCCGCGCGATCCCCGTCTCCGCGGCGGTCATGTCACGCTCTCGCATCTGCAGATGCGTGCTGTCACCGCGCGACTCTGGGCGGAGGATGTCATCCCGGACTACCGCGACCCCGGTGGCCTGCGAATCGGGTTGGCTCCGCTCACGACGAGCTTCGCCGAAACCGAGCACGGCATGCGCGCCGTGCGCGACGCCCTGCGGGATCTCGCGGGATGAATGCGCGCCACCATCACGGACAGGTGCATCATCGGCGGTACCGGATCGCGCGAGCGGCGATACTCAGTGCCAACGCCTGATCACAAGTCGTAGGCTGGAGTCCCGCCCGAAGGAGAGCGTTGTGACGACGACAGCGAACACCCCTGCGACAGCCATCGACGCGGGCGCGGTGAGTTCACCCGTTGCCCTCGCCACTCGCACAGCGCTCGACTCAGCCATCACCGATCTGCGACAGGGCGCTCACACCTGGTCGCACCTCACGCTCGGCCAGCGCGCGAAACTGCTGGAGCGCATCCGTGTCGCCGTGGTGGCCGTCGCCGCAGAATGGGCCGACGTCGCGGCGACATCCAAGGGCCTCGAGCCGGGGCATCCGTTGCGGGGCGAGGAATGGCTCGCCGGTCCCTACGCGATGCTGATGGCGCTCGATGCGTATCGCGTGAGCCTGCTGCGCCTCGCGAAGGACGAGAGTCCGCTGAGCGGGGTGAAGACGGATGTCGCGCCCGGCGGCCGCCTCCGAGCTCATGTCTTTCCGACGTCGCCCATCGACGGATTGCTGCTCTCGGGGTACACCGGTGAGGTCTGGCTCGAGCCCGGCGTCACCGATGCCCAGGCGCGCGCCCAAGCGGGCCTCGGGCAGCGCCGCCCTGCCGAGCCGGCCGGTGTCGGCCTCGTGCTCGGCGCGGGCAACATCACCGCGATCCCGGTGCTCGACGTACTCTACGAACTGATCGCGAACAACCGCGTCGTCATCCTGAAGCTCAACCCCACGCAGGACGCGCTCGCGCACGTCTATGCCCGCGCGCTGGCCCCCCTCATCGAGCCCGGCCTCCTGCGCATCGTGCAGGGTGGCGGCGACGTCGGCGCGTATCTCACGACACACCCCGGCATCGACCACGTGCACATCACCGGCTCTGCGGCGACGTTCGACGTCATCGCGCCGACCCTGAGCGTTCCGATCACGGCGGAGCTGGGCGGTGTCTCGCCGATCATCATCGTTCCCGGGGTGTGGACCGACGCCGATCTGACGTTTCACGCCGAGCACGTGGCGACCATGCGGCTGCAGAACAGCGGGCATAACTGCATTGCCGGTCAGGTGGTCATCCTGAGCTCCGACTGGCCGCAGCGCGCGGCCTTCCTCGAGGCGCTCCACCGGGCCTA
>JAHIOK010000184.1 GCA_018895315.1 Actinomycetota bacterium
ACTCGCACACCATAACCCGCGTGCGCCTGTCTCGTAAGAATCCCTCGAGTCGATGTCGAGGGGGCTACACCGTTCCACCCGCGCACGGCAGGGTTGAGTGGGAGAGCGGGGAGGACAGCCATGGACTCTCATCCGGAGTCCGCAGCCGCGGGCGCCACAGCAGATCCTGCCGAATCGGGGCTCGCAGATCCAGAGCGGGTTTCCGCTATCGACGACGTCTTCGCCGGGCTCACCGCCCTCGACGTCGTCGACGGCGAGCTGGTGCCTCGCGGGGAGGAGCAGCCCGCCGTCGAGTAACGAGACTCAGCGAGCGGCGCGTGCCAGATTGGCGACCAGTTCCTCGCGGTTCTGTCGAACCACGTAGGCCGGCTGATCCCGCTCAACTCGCCAGCTCTCGGCGAGCGGGCCGACGTTCACCGTATCGAAGCCGAACTCGTCATACACGGACGTCACCAGGACGGATGCCTCGGCCGAGTCGCTCGAGGTCGCCAGTGCGCGACGATCGGGCGTGCCAGCCGGAGCCCCGGTGGTGAGGATGTCGCCCGCCACGATGTGGTTGAAGCCCTTTGCGATGAACGAGGTCGGCAGGTGCTCCTGCAGCATGGCGCTCGTGGTCGTGCGTCCCTCGTCGAGTGCGGCGATCCGCCCGTCGCGCTCCCAGTAGTAGTTGTTGGTGTCGACGACGATCTTCCCGGCGAGCTGTTCGACGGGAACCTCGCGATATGCCTTCAGCGGCACCGTGACGATGGCCCACTCGCCTGCCGCGGCGGCCTCAGTCGCCGTACCTGCTGTGGCGTGCGAGCCCAGCTCGGCGACGAGATCGGCGAGCGTCTCAGGCCCGCGCGAATTGCTGATCACGACGTCGTAGCCGCGTGCCACGAGGCCGCGGGCGAGTGCTGATCCGATGTGTCCTGCTCCGATGATTCCTACGGTTGTCATTCTCGGGACAACGCACGCCCCGGTCTGGCATTCCCGTCAGAGTTTCGTCCAGGCCTCTGTCAGCACCCCGCGCAGGATCTGCTCGATCTCGTCGAACTCGGCGGGGCCGATGGTCAGTGGGGGAGCGAGCTGGATCACCGGATCGCCGCGGTCGTCCGCCCGGCAGTACAGCCCGGCGTCGTACAGCGCCTTCGACAGGAACCCGCGCAGAAGGCGCTCGGACTCCTCTTCGTTGAAGGTCTCGCGGGTGGCGGCATCCTTCACCAGTTCGATGCCGAAGAAGTAGCCGTCGCCGCGCACATCGCCCACGATGGGCAGGTCCTGGAGCTTCTCGAGCGTCGCGCGGAACAGTGGCGAGTTCTCGCGCACCCGCGCGTTGAGCCCCTCCTCCTCGAAGATGTCGAGGTTCTCCAGCGCGACCGCGGCGGAAACCGGATGCCCCGCAAAGGTGTAGCCGTGGGGGAAGCTGACCGAGCCGTGCGAGAACGGCTCGTAGATGCGGTCGCTGACGATGGTGGCGCCGGCCGGCGCGTAGCCGCTGGTCATCGCCTTCGCGCACGTGATCATGTCGGGCACGTAGCCGTAGGCATCGCACGCGAACCACTCGCCGATGCGGCCGAAGGCGCAGATCACTTCGTCGCTCACCAGCAGCACGTCGTAGGTGTCGCAGATCTCGCGCACCCGCTGGAAGTAGCCGGGCGGAGGGGGGAAGCATCCCCCCGAGTTCTGCACCGGCTCGAGGAAGACGGCGGCCACCGTCTCGGGGCCTTCGAAGAGGATCATCTCCTCGATGCGGTTCGCAGCCCACAGGCCGAACTGCTCTTCGGTGCCGGTGAAGCCCATCTCGGCGGCGCGATAGTAGTTCGTGTTGGGCACGCGGAATCCGCCGGGAGTGACCGGCTCGAACATCTCTTTCATGCCGGGCAGCCCGGTGATCGCCAGCGCACCCTGAGTGGTGCCGTGATAGGCGATCGCGCGGGAGATCACCTTGTGCTTCGTGGGGCGGCCCTGGAGCTTCCAATACTGCTTGGCGAGCTTGAAGGCGGTCTCGACCGCTTCACCACCACCGGTGGAGAAGAACACTCGGTTGAGGTCGCCCGGAGCGTAGGAGGCAAGACGGTCGGCGAGCTCGATCGCCGACGGATGCGCATACGACCAGATCGGGAAGAACGCCAGCTCTTTGGCCTGCCGCGCGGCGGCCTCGGCGAGACGCTCTCGGCCGTGACCCGCGTTCACGACGAACAGGCCGGAGAGCCCGTCGATGTACTTCTTGCCGGAGGAATCCCAGATGTGATGCCCTTCACCGCGCACGATGATCGGCACACCGTCGCCCTCGGTCATCACCGATTGGCGGGCGAAGTGCATCCAGAGATGGTCGCGTGCCTTCTCTTGCAGCGCGGTGTTGTCGTAGGTTTTGCTCGTCGCCATGGGGGCCTCCTTCGCCAGAGGCTACTCCGGCGACGTGATGCCGTGTGTCGGGGCGGGCCGTGAATGCTTCGCGCGGGGAAGCGCGCCTGGGTCGCGGAGTAGATCGGCGAACGCGGCCTCGGCGGCACCGATCAGCAGCCGATCTTCGGCGAGTACGGCGACGCGGATGCGGAGGTCCTCGCCGTTCTGGCTCATCGACTGCTGCTGCACGGCCGCGGTGAGTTCGTTCAGGTCGCTCTCCGCGATCGTGGCGAGGAATCCGCCGAGCACGACAACCGAGGGATTCAGCACATTGACGGCGTTGGAGAGCGCGGTGGCGAGGATACGGCGCTGTCGGGCGACCTCCTCGATGACCGCGGGTGATTCTCCCGACGACATCGCGGCGGCGATCGCCTCGGCGAGGGTCGGCTCGTCGGCATGCGTGAGCCCGACAGCGGCCAGCAGCAGTCCGCGGCTCACTTCGTCCTCCAGCACGCCGCCGTCGGCCCGGCGGTCGGATTCGGCGGCGATCCCCGGGCGGTTCTGCCCGAACTCACCGGCGTAGCCGCCGGTACCGGTCACCGGCATCCCGTGCACCACCAGTCCACCGCCGATGCCGCTCGCGCCGCCGTTGAGGTAGACGAGGTCGTCGATGCCGCGACCGGCGCCGAAGAGGTGTTCGGCGACGGCGCCCATGCTGGCGTCGTTGCCGATCACGGTGGGAAGACCGGTGGCCTCGGCCACCATGTCGCGCAGCGGCACATCGCGCCATCCGAGGTGGGGGGTGTTGCGCACCAGACCGTCGGCGGCGCGCACGAGTCCCGGCACGGCAATGCCGGCTCCGGCGATCGCGGCATCCTCGAGGGGGCCGGCACGCCAGGCCGCAATCTGCGCAGCGACGAGCTCGACAGTCTCGGCGGGAGTGAGCAGGTGCTCCATCTCGATGCGTTCGCGCAACGGGATGCTGTGGTCCAGGCCCACCGCCGCGATCGTCAGCGCATCGACTTCTGGGTTGATCGCGATCGCGACGACACGCGGATCGACGGTCACAACGGGGGAGGGGCGTCCGACCCGGCCGAGCGGATCGGGTGCGTGTTCATCGGTCAGGCCGAGGCGGCCGAGTTCGGCGACGAGGTCGGCGATCGTCGATCGATTGAGCCCGGTGAGCTCGGTCAGTGCAGCACGGGAGAGCGGTCCTTCGAGGTGCACGAACCGGAGGATGCGCGCCAGGTTCGCCTGGCGTACTCCGATGCCCGTCGACTCGCTCACGGTTCCTACCCTAGGAGCAGGCTCGGTCACGCTGATTCGCGGCGCACCAGGGTCGTCGGCAGAATGAGGTCGCGCTCCACCGGTCGGCCCGAAATGAGCGCGATCAGCGATTCGGCAGCAGCACATCCCCGTGTTCGACGGGTGGGGGCGATGCGCTGACCGACGAGAAGTTCAGCGTGTACTTCCCCGTGCTGGCGGCGCGCTGAGAGGAGCGCGGGTCGAACCGCGCGCGATCAGGCGCGTCGGCAGTTCGGTGACGGCGGGCGTGACCGGTTCGCCGTGAGCCGCGCGGGCGAGGGCATGGATCGCCGCGGCGGCCATCTCGCGAATGGGCTGGCGTACCGTCGTCAGCGAGGGCTGAAGCCAGCGCGCTCCGCGCACGTCGTCGAAGCCAACGACCATCACGTCGTGGGGGATCCTCAGCCCGAGGTCGGCCACGGCGCGATACGCGCCGGCGGCCATCTCGTCCGAGCAGGTGAACAGGCCGATCGGTGCATCCGGTGAGCCGGTGGGCAGGGCTGCCAGAGCGGCGGCGCCCGCCCGACGCGCGTCGGAGGACGACCAGTCCGCCTGTGTGCGGACCAGGGGCGAACCGGGAAGAAGGGTGCGGATCGTCGACTCGAAGCCGTCGACACGGGCGC
>JAHIOK010000185.1 GCA_018895315.1 Actinomycetota bacterium
ACACACGCCCGAGCTCGAGCCCCGGCACACGCCCGCGACCCGAGCCCCAGCCCGAACCCGAGCCCGAGCCCGAGCCCGAGCCTCGCGGGAGGGCCGGGTCGCTAGGGTGGCGGAATGGAAACCGTGACGCTGCGCACCGCGCGGCTGGAGCTGTCGGTCCCGACCGAAGCCGACGTCGACCCGATCTACGTGGCCTGCCAGGATGCCGCGATCCAGCGATTCACCACGGTTCCCTCCCCCTACTCGCGACAGGATGCGGAGGGCTTCATCCCGTTCGCGGCGACCCGGTGGTCAGACGGGATCGAGGCAACCTGGGCGATCCGCGAGCATGGCCGGCTCGCCGGCATGATCAGCCTCCACCACCTCACCGCCGGCTCCACCGCCGAGATCGGATTCTGGATGGCGCCCGAATCCCGAGGTCGAGGGCTCCTCACCGAAGCGTCCACCGCCGTGATCGACTGGGGGTTCAGCCACACCGGCCCCGCCTTGGCCCGGATCGAATGGCGCGCTGTGGTCGGCAACGTCGCGTCGGCGCGGGTCGCGCGTGCGCTGGGGTTCCGTTACGAAGGCGTGCTGCGCTCGGCGATCGGCAACTCGCTGGGTCGTTACGACAGCTGGATCGCGGGCATCCTTCCGATGGACGACCGGATGCCGCAGACCTGGACCGTCCTCGACGCCTGACGGAACCCGCATCGAGCCGAGCCACCGCCCCACCCATCGTGGCAGGATGGGCGCATGCCGGAGATGCCCGAGGTGCAGGGTCTCGTGGAGTTCCTCCGCGGGCGAGTCACGGGGCTCACCGTCACGAAGACTTCGATCGCCGCAATCGCGGCGCTGAAGACGTACGATCCACCGATCGAGCAGTTGCGCGGGGCGGAGATCTCCGGTGTCGAGCGACACGGCAAGTTCATCGACATGCGCACGACGTCCTCGGAGCACCTGATCTTTCACCTTGCGAAAGCCGGCTGGGTGCGGTTCTATGACCAGCTGCCGAGCACGATCATCAAGCCCGGACGCACACCGATCGCGCTGCGCGTGGCGCTCAGCGATGGCTCCGGGTTCGATCTCACCGAGGCGGGCACCAAGAAGTCCCTCGCGATCTACGTCGTGCGCGACCCCGCCGCCGTCCCCGGAATCGCTCGGCTCGGACCCGATCCGCTCGATCCCGCGTTCACCCGCGACACCCTCGCGACGCTCCTGGCCGGCCGCCGCACCCAGATCAAAGGTGTGCTGCGCGACCAGTCGATCATCGCCGGAGTCGGCAACGCCTACTCCGACGAAATACTGCACGCCGCGAAGATGTCACCGTACGCGCTGGCAGCGAACCTCGCCGACGACGAGGTCGACAGGCTGTTCGCCGCGATGACGGAGACGATCACGGAGGCGATCGCCGAGGCATCGGGCAAGCCTCCCGCCGAACTCAAGGATGCCAAGCGCCGCGGGATGCAGGTGCACGGTCGCCGCGGCGAACTCTGTCCGGTCTGCGGAGATGTCGTGCGGAGCGTCTTCTTCGCCGACAACTCGCTGGAGTACTGCGCCACGTGTCAGACCGGCGGCAAAGTTCTCGCCGACCGGCGGCTGTCTCGGCTGCTGAAGTAGTCGCAAGCTCAGCGGTCGAGCTCGGTCACGTCGTCATCCACCCAGTCGAGGGCCTTCGATACGGCCTTCTGCCACAGGCGATGGCGGCGTTCGCGCTCGTCATCGGGCATCTGCGGCTCGAACCGCACGTCTTCCTGCCACTGGGCGCGCAGTTCGTCGAGCCCGTTCCACACCCCCACCGCGAGGCCTGCGGCGTACGCGGCGCCGAGCGCGGTCGTCTCGGTGACCTTCGGCCGCACCACCGGAATCCCGAGGATGTCGGCCTGGAACTGCATCAGGAGGTCGTCACGGGTCATGCCGCCGTCGACGCGAAGCTCGGCGAGCTCCTGTCCGGTGTCGGCGACGACGGCGTCGATCACGTCGCGGGTCTGGAACGCCGTGGACTCGATGGCAGCGCGCGCGATGTGCGCCTTGTTCACGTAGCGGGTCAGCCCGACGAGCGCGCCACGCGCGTCGGGGCGCCAATAGGGGGCGAACAGCCCGGAGAACGCGGGCACGAAGTACGCACCGCCGTTGTCGTCGACCGACCGCGCCAGGCGCTCGACGTCCTCCGCCCGCGCGATGATGCCGAGGTTGTCGCGTAGCCATTGCACGAGCGAGCCGGTGACGGCGATCGACCCCTCCAGTGCATACCGGGCGGGTTCGTCGCCGCATCGGTAGGCGACCGTCGTGATCAGCCCATGCGCCGAACGGACGATCTCCGTGCCGGTGTTCACCAGGACGAAGTTGCCGGTGCCGTAGGTGCTCTTCGAGTGGCCAGCATCGAACGCGGCCTGGCCGAAAGTCGCCGCCTGCTGGTCGCCGAGAATTCCGGCGATCGGAACCCCGCGCACGACGCCGGGCAGCGCCGCCTCCCCCACGACCTCGGACGACGAGCGGATCTCGGGCATCATCCCTCGCGGAATGCCCCAGACCGCGAGCAGGTCGTCGGACCAGTCGAGGCTCTGCAGGTCCATCAGCAGCGTGCGGCTGGCGTTGGTCACGTCGGTCACGTGGATGCCTCCTCGCCCGCCGCCGGTGAGGTTCCAGATGACCCAGGTGTCAGGGGTTCCGAACAGCAGGTCTCCCGCTTCGGCGGCGGCACGGGCGCCCGCCACGTTCTCGAGGATCCACGCGATCTTGGATGCCGAGAAATACGTCGCGAGCGGAAGGCCGGTGGTTTCGGCGAACCGGTGTATGCCGCCGTCGGCCGCGAGCTCATTGATGCGCGCCTGCGTGCGGGTGTCTTGCCAGACGATCGCATTGTGCACCGGTCGCCCCGAGTGACGGTCCCAGACCAGCACGGTCTCCCGCTGATTCGTGACGCCGATCGCGGCGATCTCGCCCGCCCCGAGCCTCGCCCGAGAGAGAGCGGCCGCGATCACCCATTCGGTGTTGGTCCAGATCTCCACTGGGTCGTGCTCGACCCAGCCGGCCCTCGGGAAGACCTGCGCGTGCTCGCGCTGGGCGGACTTCACGACCTGCCCGTTCGCGTCGAACACGATCGCCCGAGTCGAGGTCGTGCCCTGGTCGACTGCCAGCACATACTCAGCCACGCGTACTCCTCTTCATCGAGACGAACTCATCGAGACAGACTCATCCAGACCAGCTCGCGGAATCGCCCTCGGGACCGAGACGGATGCCGCTGCCAGGCTATCGGTCCGCGTCAGGCGGGATGCATGCTCGGCTCGGCGGCGCGCACTTTCGCGATCCCTCGAGCGATCTCGGCATCCCGACGCTCGGCGTCCCACCCGAGGACGGGCGCGACGGCCTCGGCCACCTCAGCGGCCGACTCCGGGGTCACGGCGCCGATGAACGCGAGGCTCGTGCGCCGCAGGAGCATGTCGTCGAGGTGCACGACGAACTCGGTGCGGGCGAGGTGCCGCAGCTCCCCCGAGCTGTAGCCCGGTGTGCTCGGCAGCGGAACATCGTCGGGGTCAGCCACGATCGCCGCGATCACCTCTGCTGCCACCGTGCCGTAGCGATCGAGCAGAACGGCGGCGCGCTCGGCGCCGAGTCCCGACTCGCGGGCGTCGACCCACTGGCGTCTCGCCCGTTCGGTGGCCGGGTATCCGCGTCCGCCTCCGATCGGCACGCCCTTCGTCGAGCGACGACGCGGCTGGGCGAGGAGGCCGAGCACCCGATCGGCCAGGTGCTCGGCCGACGCGCGGAACGTGGTCCATTTGCCTCCGACGAGGCTCAGGACCGTGGCATCCGTAGGCCCGGGCAGGGGTTCGCTCTCGATCCGGTAGTCGCGCGACACGAACCCGGGGGCGACGTCACCGTGACCGGGAAGCGGGCGCACACCCGAGAAGCGATACACGATCTGAGAGGCATCGACGGCGATGGTCGGCAGCACATGGGTGATGAGTTCGATGAAGTAGTCGACCTCGGCATCCGTGCAGACGATCGGGTCGGCCATGTCGTGTTCGAGATCGGTGGTGCCGACCAGCACCCGGCCTTTGAGCGGGTAGATGAGCACGATCCGCCCGTCCTGATGCTCGAAGAACAACTCGCGCCCCGCGGTGGCTGCCAGTAGCTCGGGGTGGTCGAGCACGATGTGCGACCCCTTCGTTCCGCCCATATAGGCGGTCGGATCTCCGAGTTCACGGTTGGTGAGGTCGACCCACGGGCCTGAGGCGTTCACGACGACGGATGCCGCGAACGCAACCTCGGCACCGCCTTCGACGTCGCGCAGCACCACACGGCCGTCTGAGACCCCGACGGCCGCCGTGTAGTTCACCGCGCGCGCTCGCGAGACTCCTGCGGCGAGCCCGTCGCGCAGCACGTCCAGCGCGAGCCGCTCCGGATCGTGCAATGAGGCATCCCAGTACGTCGCGGTGTATTTGATCGCCGGATTCAGCTGCGGCAGCTGCCGCAGCGACCGGCGCCGGCCGTGGAACGTGTGCCGGGGCACGCGATGGCCCTCGGTCAATCCCGAACCGCGCGAGAAGGAGTCGTAGATCACGAGTCCGATCTTGATCAGGGCCGCACCGCGCTCGGTGTGGGCTCCCCCGCCGTGCCGGAGGAAGCGCAGCGGCGCGGTGAGCACTCCCGAGAACGTGGAGAAGATCGGGATCGTGGTCTGCAGCGGGCGCACGTAGTGCGGAGCCGTGCGCAGCAGGGCGTTGCGTTCGGTCACCGCCTCGTGAACGAGCCGGAACTCCCCGTTCTCGAGATACCGGATGCCGCCGTGGATCATGTGCGACGATGCCGTGGATGCCCCGCTGATGAAGTCCGCCTGCTCGACGAGGGCGACG
>JAHIOK010000186.1 GCA_018895315.1 Actinomycetota bacterium
AGTCGCCGGGCAACGGTCAGAACGGTCAGAACGGCCCGTTCTACTTCGACAATGGTCAGGGAAAGTCCACGACGGGCACGACCGAGACAATCAAGATCGCGGTCATCCAGACGGATGCGGCGATCAACCCGGGCAACTCGGGTGGTGCGCTGGTGGACTCCGCGGGCAAGCTCATCGGCATCAACGTGGCGATCGCTTCCGCCAGCGGTTCCTCCTCGTCGGCGCAGTCCGGTTCTATCGGTGTGGGTTTCTCCATTCCGTCCGACATCGCCAAGCGCATCTCCGATGAGCTCATCGCGAATCAGACGGCGACGCACGGTCTGCTGGGCGCGAGCGTGCAGGATGCCGCGTCCGTGGAGGGCGCAACCATTACCGGCGCGTACATCGCCGAGGTCACCTCCGGTGGAGCAGCGGCGAGTGCCGGACTTCAGAAGGGCGACATCGTCACGGCCTTCAACGGGGTGCCGGTCACCGGCTCGGTCGACCTCACCGCCCAGGTGCGTGCGGTCGCCGCGGGCAGTACCGCGAAGGTGACGTACGTCCGCGACGGCAAGACGCAGACGGCTGAGGTCACACTCGGGTCGCTCACCACGAAGTAGTCAGCGCCCACGAAAGATGCCACGCCGCGACGATCGTCGCGGCGTGGCATCTTTTCGTGGGCGCGCCGTGTCAGCGTGGGCTGGCGTCATCGGTCAGTCTCGCGATCGCCCGGAGCGGGATCGCGATCCACGTGGGACGGTTCCGTGACTCGTAGATGGCTTCATAGACGGCCTTGTCCAGTTCGAGGGCAGCCAAGAGGGGGCTGAGCGCCAGCAGATCCACTCCGGACGCCGCGGCATAGCCGTCGACGAACGCGTCGCGGGCCGTTGCTGCCCAGGCCCGCACGGACTGCGGGGAGCGATCCGGCTGGTCGAGACGGATCGATCCCACGACATAGTCGAACGACCGCAGCATGCCGGCCACATCGCGCAGGGCGAGATCGGGGCGCACCCGCTCGGACATCGGTCGCATCGGCTCACCCTCGAAGTCGAGCAGTACCCAGCCGCGATCGGGCACGAGAATCACCTGCCCGAGGTGGTAGTCGCCGTGGATGCGCTGCAGCTGCGGCCACGCGATCGCCTCCGCGCGTCGATAGGTCGCTTCGATCGCATCGCGCCGCGGTGCGAGATCCGGAACTTCGGCGATCGCCGTCGTCAGTCGTCGCCGCCAGCTCTCCGACATCGATACTCGTTCATCGGCGTCCGTCTCCGATGTTGCGAACAGCGAAGCCAGCGAGACGTGGACCTCGGCTGTCGCGGTGCCGAGCGCTCTGGCTCGTTGTGCGAAGTCCTCACCGGATGCCGCCGCCCGCAGCGCGACTCGCCATGCGTCTTCCACTCCGGGAAGAAACTCCTGCGCGAAGGCGAGCGACCCCGTGATGGTGCCCCCCGTGGTCAGGGAGTCGGGCCACTCGCCCTCGAGGGATCCGATCGCGCGTGGCACGTAGCGGGATCCGGCATCGGCCAGCCCGGTCTGCAGCTCGATATCGGGGTTGAGTCCCGGGTGCAACTGGCGGAACACCTTGCAGATCACCGGTGCGCTGCCGTCGCGTGCGGCGTAGACCAGTGATGTGTTCGACTGCTCGCCGCTGAGCACACCGGCGATCAGGTCATCCCGGGCTATGGAGGCGGACGCTGCGGGGTGCCCGGTCACGACGGTGCGGGGCCCGTGGGCAGTGCCGCCTCGCGTGACCATTCGAAGGAGCGCGCCGGCATAGGCCGGATCGAATGGTCCGTCGATGAGGGTGGTGCCGGGTTCAGGGCTCCCGATGATGTGGTCGGAATCGCTGTCGACGGCATCGGTCGCGCGTGCCACCAGAGGCACCTGGTAGAGCACTGCGGGCAGCGAACTCTCGTCGGAGACGAGGATCGTGCGTACACGCACACCGTCGGCGTCCGGGTCGAAGTCCCACGAAGCGATGAAGCGAAGGTTCGGCGTCCTGCCCTTGGCCGCATACCAGCGTTGACGCGGCATCCATGCGGCCAGACACGCCAGCGTGCTGTCCATACCCTGAGGCTATTGCCCGGTCGCATTGCGTGTCGAGCGGATGCCGGCGTGCCCGCTCACGGCAGCAGCACCAGAACGCCCCCCACGGCGGAGAGCGCGGCGAGAACGAGTGCGATCACCACCAGG
>JAHIOK010000187.1 GCA_018895315.1 Actinomycetota bacterium
GAAGGCCTCGATGGGGGCGCGGGTCACCCCGATTCCGTCATCCTGCCCTCTCCTCGCGCTCCCAGAGGCCAAATGCCGCAACTGAACGTCGTCTGCCGAAGTTGGGTTGCGCCATACGCCCCTGCGGCTGGGTTCGAACGGGCCGGATGCCGCAAATGAACGCGACGGGCCGAGTGTCGATCCGTCACCGATACTGCGCGAGACCGGCCTCTGCCCAGGCAGCCGCGGCGGCACGCGCGGGCGCCGGATCGAGTATTTCGATGTCTCCGCCACGCCGGGCTGCCAGACGCTTCATGCTGTGGGCATCGGCGATGCGCATCGTGGCCACCGACCAGCCATCGACCGAATCGGTCTGCGCGCGATCGAGGTAATCACCGAGCAGGGGCGCGACGGAATCCGGAAAGCGAAGACGCACGACGATGTCGTTCTCTCCGGGTTCGAACAGCGCCGGCACCGGGTCTTCCGCGTGCTCGATCGGGATGTCGGTGAGCTCGAGCTCGCCGACTCGGTCGAGGTGGAAGGTGCGCATCGCTTCGCGCAGGTGGCACCATCCCTGGATGTACCACTGGCCATCGGCGATCAGCACCTTGACCGGATCGACGGTGCGCGTCGTGGGCGCGGCATCCGGCGCCCGATAGGTGAACGAGACCGCGACTCCACGACGCAGCGCTTCGTCGACCGTGACGCGCGCGTCGTCGACGGGTCCGGGAGCGACGATCACATCGGCCGGGGTACTGGATGCGCCGCGCGCGAGCTTGGACAGCAGGCCCGCGATGACCCCGCCGTCGCCCACACCCGGCACGCTGCGGGCGAGCTGGAGACCGGCGAGCAGTGCCGCCGCCTCACGCGCGGTCAGTCGCGGGGCTCGCTCGAGGCCGACCGTGTTGGTGATCACGATCAGATCGCGCTCATCGAGCAGATCCCAGTTGATATCGAACAGGTCGTTGGGCAGCTGCCAGAATCCGCCGTCGCCGGGGAGTCCGATCACCGTCAGCTTCTCGACCATCGCGCGCATCTGCGCGGGCGGCACGTCGAACTCGTCGGCGGCCTCGGCGACCGAGACCTCGCCCTTGCCGATCAGGTAAGGCACCAGCTGCAGCATGAGCGCGGCGCGGTCGGTCGCGAGCACCGGACGATGAGCGCTCAAGAGATCACCCCGTGAAGGGATGCCGCGGCCTCGAGCCGGCGGATGACTTCGGTGCGCAGCGTCTCGGGCGACACGACACGCACTTCGGGCCCGTATGAGGCGAGTTCGTCGGCGAACACGTGCAAGTCGACGTAGGGAACGGTGATTCCCTGACCGGCAGGCGTCGCGCGTCGGTTCAGGCGCAGGGCAGCCTCCGTGCCGGGATTGACCTCGAGTGTCGCGAGCTGGCCTGCAGCGACCTGCTCCAGGCCGGCCAGTGCACGCTCTCCGGCACCCTCGCGCAGAGCCGGATCGAACGATTCGCGGGTGTGCTGCACCGCGCCGACGACGCGGGAGAGAAGGAAGGTGCGTTCGGCCTGCACGCCGAGGTCGACGCCGTAGACGTGCCACCGGGCCTCGTACTCGACGAGCGCGAGCGGTTGCACCCGTCGCACGCGAGGCGCCTGCTCCCCCGGTTTCAGGTACGGGAAGGTGACGACCCGCGAGAGCTCGATCGCCCGTTGGAGGGGCGAGAACGCGGGCTCGCGCAGGCTGATGCGCGGCGAGTAGCCGATGATCGGTTCGTCGACGTCGTTGCCGAGCGCGCGGATCTTGCGCAGTCCGCTGCGCGCATCCACCGACATCGAGCTTTCGCTCCACACTCCCCCCGCGAGGTTCAGCAGCGCAAGCTCGGCCGGCGTGAACGTGATGTCGATGGGCAAGGAGTACTCGGCCGTGGGCACCCGGTAGCGGGCTTCGCGAAGGTCGTCGGGATCGGCGTTGTCGCCGATCGTCTCGATCGGAATGCCGAGTCCGCGCAGGTTCTCTTTGTCGCGCTCGAACATCTTCTCGAGCGCGTCCTTCGACGCACCGGCATCCCCCTGCTCGCGGTATCCGGCGACGGAGGCGAGGATCGTGTCTTTCGTCAGGCCCTGCTCGGTGGCCATGAGCGCGACGACGAGGTTCACGAGCCGCTCCTCGGGAGCGCTCTTAGCCGTCGTGGTCGCCGTCACAGTATTCATCCTACGGCCGCCTTGCGAGGCGGAACCGGCGTTCGCTCCGCGCGCTACTGGGTGGCGGCGGGTGCGTCGATGCCCAGTATGTCGATCACGTAGACGAGGGTCGAACCCGCCGGGACCGAGCCCTGCTGCGACTGACCGTAACCCTGGTCGGGCGGCACCACCACCATGATCTCCGACCCGACGGTCTGACCCTTCACGGCATCCTGGAAGCCCTTCACCATGCTGCTGAGAGTGATCGACTGCGGATCGCCATCCCACGTGGTCTCGAACTGGGTCTTCCCCGCCCAGACGACGCCGGTGTACGCGAGGCGGGCCGGAGCGTCTCCGGTGACGACCTCACCGTCGCCCTTCTTGAGCACCTGCACGACGAGGTTCGACGGTGGCGCGGAGTCGGGGACGATGATTCCCGGTCGTCCGTTCGGAGCCCGGACGACGACGGGGAGCCCGAAGCCCTGGTTGTACTGGTCGGCACCGTCGGCCTTCGCGAGATAGACCTTGCGCACGTCGATCACGGCGACGGTGGAGTCGTTCGTGCCGATGCCGAGGCTCTTCGCCGTCTGCGCCTCGACCCCTCCAGGAGGCAGGGCGACGGTGATCCGTGTGCCGGTGGTCGCGCACTTCAGCGCGCCCTCGAATCCGGGGAACGACTGCACCCACCGCGACACGGGGAAGACGCGGGAGAGGCTGCCATCGTAGGAAGTCGTGACGAGGGTCTTGCCGGTGGCGCCGCTGGTGAGGCTGAGGTCGAGGACGACGAGCTGGTCATTGGTCGTGATCGGCGTGCCGGAGCCGGTCGACAGATCGGTGAACTCTGCGGAATCGACGTGGAACGGCGTGTTCACAGCCACGACCGGAAGCGCAGTGTTGGTGCCGGTGACGGTGATGCCATCGATCGCGCTCGTACCGCCCGCTGCCGTGCGATCGCAGGATGCGGATGCCGACGTCGAGCAGCCGACGAGGGCAACGGCCAACAGGCTCAGAACTGCGATACCAGCGGGGAGTTTTCGCACCGGAACAGTCTAGGCGCTCGGCTCCTCCGCGCTCGACGGGGCATCCGTGCTCCCCGCGCCAGGCGCGCTCACCGCGTCCGTACCGGCCGCGGCATGACGGGCGCCGCCGGCGGCGCGCTGGGCGTCGCGCACCCGCTTGCGCAGGTTCTTGTCGGTGATCTGCCGGTCACCGACCGCCCCCGGCGTCCACTGCTCGACGTCGTCGTCGCCGTAGCTGGACTTCGATGCGCGCCTCTTGACCTCCGGCGGCACTGCCCCTGGGGCCAGCCGACGCGCAGAGATGAGGAATCCGGTGTGGGCGACCATGCGGTGGTCGGGACGCACGGCGAGTCCTTCGACGTGCCAGCCGCGCACCATCGTCTCGTTGGCCTCGGGCTCGGTGAACAGACCCGTCAGGCGCAGGTACTCGGCGACGCGGCTCAGCTGTGTCGCGGTCGCCACGTAGCAGATCACCACTCCGCCCGGAGTGAGCGCATCAGCCACGACGTCGATGCACTCCCACGGCGCGAGCATGTCGAGCACGACGCGGTCGACGGATGCCGGCTCCACCGCGGTCGGCAGCTGCTCCACGAGATCGCCGACCACGACGCGCCAGGTATCGGGCATCGCACCGAGGAAGGTCTCGACGTTCGCGAGGGCGACGTCGGCGAACTCGGCGCGGCGCTCGAATGAGACCAGGCGGCCCTCCGGTCCGATCGCGCGGATCAGCGAGAGCGCGAGCGCGCCCGAGCCGACCCCGGCCTCGACCACGACGGCGCCGGGAAACACATCGGCCTGCGCGACGATCTGCGCGGCATCCTTCGGGTAGACGATCGCCGCACCCCGCGGCATCGACATGACGAAATCGCGCAGCAGCGGGCGCAGGGCAAGGTACTCGGCGTCAGCGCTGTTTGCGACGACCGAACCGTCGTCGAGGCCCACGAGCATCGCGTGCTTGAGCACGCCGTGATGTGTGTGCAGTTCGCCGCCCTCGCGGAGGGTGATCGTGCTCAGTCGACCCTTCGGGCCGGTGAGCTGCACGCGGTCGCCGTATCGGAACGGACCGCTCGGTCGGGTGGTGGCATCGCTCATGCGAGGCTCCCTTCGCTGCGGGAGGTGTGCTCCGCATGGAGATCGGCGAGGTGCATCGCGGACGTGCCCTCGAGCGTGGGCCAGAGGGCGTGCGCGCCCACCCCGGTGAGCGAGACCATCAGTGGCACTCCCAGCGAGACCGCGCCGGATGCGATCGCGGAGCGCAGACCGTTCGGCGAGTCTTCGATCGCGACGGTGTCTTCGGGCGCGACACCGAGGGCCTCGCACGCCTGAAGATACGGATCGGGGAAGGGCTTGGGACGCGTCGCGTCGTCACCGGCGATGATCACGTCGAACGCGGGGAAATCGATGAGGTCCACCACGGTGAGCGCCATCCGGCGGGTAGACATCGTGACCAGACCCGTCTTCACCCCCGCTTCGCGGAGGCTCGCGAGGAGTTCTTTCGCGCCGGGGCGGAACGGGATGCCGGTCACGTCGAGTTGCTCCATCACTCGGTCGGTGAGCAACTCGATGATGTCGTGCACGCCCATCCGGACGCCCGCTTCCTGCAGGATGCGGGCGGAATCCTCGAGCCCCATGCCGACCAGGCGGAGTGCCTGTTCGTGCGACCAGGTGCCGCCGTACGACTCCACGAGCGGCGTCTCAGCCGCCATCCAGTACGGTTCGGTGTCGACGAGCGTGCCGTCCATGTCCCACAGGACGGCAGCGGGCATGGGGGATGTCACACTCCCCATGCTAGCCGCGTGACATCGGCGCCCCTCCGTCGTGCCGTCGCGCCAGCGGGCCGTGCACCGCTCTATCCTGGAGGACAACGAAGGGAGCGCCCGTGGATGGACTGGGTCGCCGTGTGCTCGTCACCGCGTTCGACGGATGGAACGACGCGGGCGAGGCCGCCTCTGCGGCGGTCAACCTTCTGCGCGCCCAGAACGAGTACGAGCCGGTGTTCTCGGTGGATCCCGAGCTGTACTTCGACTACCAGTACACCCGGCCCCAGATCGGCACCGACGGCGAAGGCCGCCGGGCGATCAGCTGGCCCGAGGCGACGCTGCTGCGTCCGGCCAAAGCCATCCGCGGCACTCAGCTCTATGTTCTGACGGGTGTCGAGCCCGCGCGCGCCTGGCAGGCGTTCGCGAACGAGTTCATCGACGTCGCGCTCCGCGAAGACATCACCGGTTTCGTCGCCCTCGGGTCGATGATGTCGGACGTGCCGCACACCCGCCCGATCTCCATCTTCGCGGGCAGCGACAACGAGCAGCTGCGCACCGACCTGAGTCTCGAGCGCAGCACGTACGAGGGTCCGGTGGGCATCCTGAGCGTGCTCGGCGCCGCCGCCGATGCTGCCGGCATCCCCTCGGCGAGTCTGTGGGCGAGCGTGCCGCACTATGTGGCCGGCCACACACCGTCGCCCAAAGCGACGCTGGCTCTGCTCGATCGCCTCGAAGACCTCACCGGCGCCCAGATTCCGCGGGGCGAGCTCGCCACCGAGTCGGCGGCGTGGGAGGCATCCATCGATGCCGCCGCGGCCGACGACGAAGAGATGACGGAGTACATCCGCCAGCTCGAGACCACGCGCGACACCTGGGATTCACCGGATGCCTCGGGCGATGCGATCGCGCGCGAGTTCGAGCGCTACCTGCGCCGCGACGGCGACGGCCCGAGCAAGCCCGGACGCGAAGAACCGCCCCGCCGCTGACATGCTGTTCGCATCCCGTCGACGAGGCGGCTCCGTGCTCAGGCCTGGATGACGCCGAACGACAGCAGGATGATCACGAAGATCCCGAGCAGGATGCGGTAGACCACGAACGGCGCGAAGCTTCGCTTCGAGATGTAGTTCATGAAGAACGCGATCACGGCGAGTCCCACGACGAACGCGATGATCGTGGCCAGGGCGGTCTCGCCGAGTGAGAACACCTCGGGCGTCGGAGATTTGAGCGACGAGTACAGCTCGAAGAACCCGCTGGCGAACACGGCCGGGATGGCGAGCAGGAAGGCGTACCGCGCGGCATCCTCCCGCTTGTATCCCAGGAGGAGTCCCGCCGTGATCGTTCCGCCCGAGCGTGAGACTCCGGGGATCAGCGCGAGCGCCTGGGCGAAGCCGAAGATGATGCCGTGGCCGACCGTGAGGTCTTTCAGTTCACGCCGCTTCGCACCGATCACGTCGGCAACACCGAGCACGACACCGAAGACGATGAGGCAGATCGCGATGATCCAGAGCGACCGAAATGTGGTCTCGATCGTGTCTTTGAACACGAAGCCGAGGATTCCGATCGGGATGGTGCCGATGATGATCAGCCATCCGAGCTTCGCGTCGGGGTCATTGCGCGGAATACGCCCGATCAGAGCTCGGAACCAGTGTGAGATGATCCGCACGATGTCGCGCCAGAAGAACACGACGACGGCGGCTTCCGTGCCGATCTGGGTGATGGCGGTGAACGCCGCGCCCGGGTCGCCGGCATCGGGCATGAAGGCTCCGACGATGCGCAGATGTGCGCTGGAGGAGACGGGCACGAACTCGGTGAGCCCCTGGACGATGCCGAGGATGATCGCCTCGAGAAGATGCATGGGTGCCTTTCAGTAACTGCGAAGAAGGTCGGTGAGCACGCGCTGCCCGAAGACGAGCGCGTCGATCGGGACCCGCTCGTCGACGCCGTGGAACATGCCGGTGAAATCGAGGTCTGCGGGGAGTCGGAGCGGGGCGAACCCGAACCCGGCGATGCCGAGGGCGGCGAGCGCCTTGTTGTCGGTGCCTCCGCCCATCAGGTAGGGCAGAACGGGAACGCCGGGGTCGTGGCGGTCGAGGGCGGCGACCATCGCGTCGACGAGGCCTCCCGAGAACGGCACCTCGAGGCCGATGTCCTGGTGCACGATTTCGACCTCGATGTCGTCCCCGATGATGCGGCGGATGTCGGCGAGAGCGGCCTCCTCCGTGCCGGGCAGCACGCGCACGTCGATGAGCGCCTCGGCGCGATCGGGGATCACGTTGTGCTTGTACCCGGCGGTGAGCCCGGTGGGATTCGTCGTGGTGCGCAGCGTCGAGAGGAGGAACGGGGATGCCGGCCCGGTGGTTGCTGCGAGGGCGTCGGGGTCGTCGGTGACCAGACCCGAGAGCTCGGCCAGTCCGTCGAGGAGCTGCGTCGTGGTCGCGGTGAGGCGGATCGGCCACTGCGTGCGCCCCAGGGCGACGACGGCTTCGCTCAGGC
>JAHIOK010000188.1 GCA_018895315.1 Actinomycetota bacterium
GAAGCAGCCGGCCTCGGGAGCGACTCCTTGACCCGGCGCGCCACGCTGAACGCACTGCTGTTCCCGGGGCCGACCCACACCTTCGAACAGGTACGCGAGCTGTTCGGTGATCTGAGCACACTCGACACGGCGGACTACCTCTACGGCCTGATGCCCGGCGCGGAGCACGTTGTGGAGATCGAGCGGGGAGTGCGGCTCTTCGTCGGGCTGGAGGCGATCGGCGAGGCCGACGAAAAGGGCATGCGCACCGTCATGACGACTCTGAATGGGCAGCTTCGCCCGGTCTTCGTCCGTGACCGCAGCGTCGAGGTCGACGGGCGCCAAGCGGAGAAGGCCGACACAGCCCGTCCCGGTCAGATCGCCGCACCGTTCTCGGGCGTCGTGACGCTCAAATGCGCGGTCGGCGACACCGTAGAGGCGGGCCAGCCGGTGGCATCCGTCGAGGCCATGAAGATGGAGGCAGCGATCACCTCGCCGATCGAAGGCGTCGTCGAACGGCTCGCGATCGGGGCCACGCAGCAGGTCGATGCAGGAGACCTTTTGGTCGTGATCCGCCCAGCGCGTTAGCCTGAACGGTGGGTCGGCACTCCCGAAGCCGGCCGTTTGGAGCAATCCCGTGACGCCTGACCGCACCGACAGGACGCCGAATCTCGACGAGAACGGCGTGCTCGACGACTCTGGAACGGTCGACACCAGTGGAATCGGAATGCTCGGCGGGCCGTGGACAGCGCAGGTGAGCGTCTCTCTCCCCGCGGCCGCCGATGAGGAAGAGCTCGTCGACGATGTCGTCGACGACGGCGTTCCCCTGGACGAGATCGCGGATGCCGCTTTCCCGCCGATCGGCGAAGACAGAGCCGTCATCGACGCAGCACCGCAGGCCTTCGACGCACCGGAAGACGAGTCCGACGAGACGATCACGGCGGAGGTCGTCGAGGACGAGGCACACGAAGCTCGTCCGGTCTCCGGGACGCCCGTCGACGACATCGAAGACGCCGAACTGGCCGCCGAGGATGCAGAGCCGCTCGTCGAGGACCCCGCGCCGGCGGGGGAGGCCGAACCCGTGGAGGACGCCGCCCCCCGACCGCCCGCCGATGACACCACTGTCGACGCTGTCCCGGAGGACGCCGCAGCGTCCGCTGCCCGCCTGTCGTCGGACGACGTGGATGCGCCTGGGGCTGCTCAGCAGTGGGAGGATGAAGCCGTGTCCGAGGTATCTGACGATTCGACGTCTCTCTCCGTCGCCGATGCGCAGGCGGCGTCGGCTGCTGCGCTCGGCGCTCTGTCGCCCGCCACCCGCCGCGAGGCGCATCACACGGACGAGATCGATCGCTTGCACGACGCCGAACGCGTGCACCCGCCGGCGCCGGAACTGGCGCTCACCTCGAAGCGACTCGACGAGTTCGAAGTCGGACGCGAGACCTCAGACCTCCTCACGCCCGATCGACTCCTGGACCCGGCTCGCGTCAGCGGACCCGAGCCGGAGGGGCGATGGCAGAGCTTCGTCTACTCGATCTCGGGTCGACGAATCAACCTCGGCGACAGCAAGCGGGCGCGGGCTCGCAAAGAACTCGACCGGCGCATCGGTGCGCCTCTCAACGGCGGTGCACGGTTCGTCCCGGTACTCTCACGCAAGGGCGGCGTCGGAAAGACGACCGTGACGACACTCCTCGGGATGGCCCTCGCCGATGCGCGCGATGACCGTGTCATCGCGATCGATGCGAACCCCGACCGGGGAACGCTCGCCGAGCGCATCGCGCGACCCAGCGGACGCACTGTGCGTGACCTCGTCCGAGACCGGGCGGACGTCAACGGCTACAACGACATCTCGACGATCGTCGCTCGCGACGAGACCCGACTCGATGTCATCGCGTCGGATTCGGACCCGCGCGTCTCCGAGGCCTTCAGCGACCGCGACTATCACGATGTCGCCTCGATCGCCGCGCATTACTACTCGATCGTGCTGACCGACACCGGCACCGGCATCGTCCATTCCGTCATGGGGGCAACACTCGAACTCTCCGACCAGATCGTCGTGGTGGCGGGGCTCAGCGTGGATGAAGCACGACTGGCGTCCGAGACTCTTACCTGGCTCGAGACCAACGGATATTCCGACCAGGTGCGCAGCGCTGTCGTGGTGCTCAACACGGCACGGCCCGGTGCTCCACTCGTGCGGCAGGACGAGCTCGAAGCGCATTTCCGCACGCGGGTGCGCGACGTGGTCCGGATGCCCTATGACCCGCTCATCGCCACCGGCAGCGCGATCGTCTTCCGCGATCTGCATCCCGCCACGCGCGATGCTGCTCGGCAGCTCGCCGCGATCGTCGTCGAGGGACTCCGCACTCTCGCACCGGCCGCCTGACACACCATGGCCATTCGACCCATCCGCCTCTTCGGCGATCCCGTCCTCCGCGCGCCCAGCACACCTGTCGATGAGATCGATGACGGCATCAAGGCGCTCGTCCGCGACCTCCTCGACTCGGTCGAGCCGCCGGGACGGGCGGGGGTTGCCGCGCCCCAGATCGGCGTGGGAGTACGTGCCTTCAGCTACAACATCGATGGCGACATCGGTTACGTGCTCAACCCGGTGCTCGTCGAGGTATCGGGTGAACCGCAGCACGTCGGGGAGGGATGTCTGTCGGTCCCGGGCCTCTGGCACGACGTGCTGCGCTATCCGCACGCAAAGGTCGTCGGCATCGACCTCGAGGGCGATGAAGTGATCCTGGAAGGCGATCTTCACGATCTGGTCGCGGCGTTGGTCGCGGCTGACCAGGCAGTGAAACTGAAGGAACTGGCAAGCGCGTAACACGGGCCGTGAATCGCGAGCAATACCGTGTACGACCGACCCAGGTAGGATAAATGTTGGCGTCTTGTGCTGAGATTCCA
>JAHIOK010000189.1 GCA_018895315.1 Actinomycetota bacterium
CACCTCCCGCGGGTAGGCTCGTCCAATGCGCCTCGTCATCGCCCGCTGCTCCGTGGACTACAGCGGTCGATTGAACGCACATCTGCCCCTGGCCACCCGCCTCCTCGTCCACAAGGGGGACGGGAGCCTGCTGGTGCACTCCGATGGCGGGTCGTACAAGCCGCTGAACTGGATGAGCCCGCCGTGCACGCTCACGATCGAGCCACTGGATGACACCGAGCCCGAAGTGATCGAACGCTGGCGAGTCACCCATGCCAAGACCGGCGATGCGCTGCTGGTGCGGTTCTACGAGATCCTCCACGACTCATCTCACGAGCTCGGCATCGATCCGGGCCTGCAGAAGGACGGCGTCGAAGCCGATCTGCAGCGTCTGCTCGCCGAACAGGTCGATGTCATCGGAGAGCACCTCACTCTCGTCCGCCGTGAGTTCCCCACGGCGATCGGCCCGGTCGACTTGCTGCTGCGCGACCCCGCCGGCGGAACCATCGCGGTCGAGGTCAAGCGTCGCGGCGACATCGACGGCGTGGAGCAACTCACGCGCTACCTCGAATTGCTGGGGCGCGATCCGCATCTGGCCCCGGTCACCGGTGTGTTCGCCGCCCAGGAGATCAAGCCGCAGGCTCGCGTGCTTGCGGCGGATCGGGGCATCCGCTGCGTCACACTCGACTACGACGAAATGAAGGGCGTGCACTCCGGCGCGCCCCGGCTGTTCTGACGCCGTCGTTCTGACGCACGCGTTCTGATGGCGAGCGACACCTAGGCTTGAGCCATGGCGATCCCCTCCCCGTGGACCTGCATCCTGTGGGATGTCGATGGAACGATCGTGGATGCCTCTGACGGCATACTCCGTCGCCTCACGGTCACCCTCGAACACTTCGGCCGGAAAGCGCCCTCTCGTGCCGAGCTCGCGCACTGGATCGGACCGCCCATGCACGAGTCCTTCCAGGTCACAGGCGGCATGACGCCGGAGGAGGCCACCGAGGCGGTCACGTTCTATCGCGTCCTCGGTCGCGCCGACGGATACACGACCGGCGCGAAACTCTTCCCCGGCGTCGGCGAGCTGATCGCCGAGCTCGGAGCGGCCGGGATTGCGCAGGCGACGGCAAGCTCGAAGCCCGAGATCCAGGTGGCAGCCCTCATGGACCACTTCGCCCTCACGCCGTACTTCTCCGCCGTCGTCGGCGCCAGCCCCGACGAGAAGCGCCTGAGCGCGAAGGCCGACATCGTCGCCGAGGCCCTCCGCCGTCTGGCAGCCGCGGGCGTCGACATCGACCGCCCCGTGCTCATCGGCGACCGCCACCACGACATCGACGGCGGCGCCGCGCACGACGTGCCGGTCATCTTCGTGCGCTGGGGATTCAGCTGGCCGCACGAAGAGCAGGGTGCTCACGCTGTTGTCGGCGATGTCGACGCGTTGCGCGCACTCCTGCTCCTCGAGGATCACGTTGGCTGACACCCTCGGGGCTGTCGTTCCCGCGCTGATCGTCTTCGGCGCGGCGGCGATCCTCGCGGTGGTCGCGATCTGGGCGTTCCGGCGCGCGCGTCGCTCACCGCGCGCCCGCGCGACGGCCGATGCCGCCCGGGCTGCGGCGGGATCCGCGCTCGTCCAACTGGATGACGCGGTCTCCGAACTCGACCTCGAGGTCGGGCTGTCGGGTGCGCTCTACGGCGGCGAGACTCCCGGATCGCTGCGCCGCGCCCGGATGACAGCGCAGCACGTGCGTGATCGGGAGTTTTCCGAGTTCCGCGATCTCGCGGTCGACGATATCGCGCCGTTCGAACTCGAACGAGGTGCGAAGCGCATCCGCAGCCGAGTCGTCGCCGCGCTCGAGGTCGTGGAGCGTGCCCGGGCCGAGAACGCGGAGTGGACCCGCGCCAACGTCACCGCCGCGATGCAGGTCGATGCACTCCGTGCACGGCTGGCAGACCTGCGCGCCTCGATGGGTGATCCCGACGCGCTGGTGCGCGAACTCTCCGCCCGCTTCGATGCGAGCGAGTGGGAGGAGGCTTCGCGCGCAGCGCGGTCCGCAGTGGCAAAGGTCGCCGAAGCCGAGTCGCTGCTCGATAGCGCCTCCCGCAGTGCCACCGACCCCACCCGAACGGCTCTGCCCGACCTCGCCGCCGCCGAGAGGTCGCTGCGCACGGCGCACGCAGCCGCACGGACTCTCGAAGAAACCCACCGACTCGTGACCCAGGCGGCGCAAGCGCTACCCGGCGAGTTCGACGTCGCGCGAAACGCGGTGCGCCAGGCGCTGACGAACCGCGAAGCGCTCGAACCGGCCGACGGCGATCGTCTGACCGCCGAGACGCGCGTCGTCGCCGAATCCCTCGACGAGCTCGAGCGCGATGCAGCCCGACGCCCGACCTGGACTGTCGACCGTATCGCACGGCTGCGCGACCGCCTCGACCTCGCCCTGGGCGACGCGCGTACCGCGCAGCAGCGCCTCCGCGGTGCGCGCACCGCACTCCCGGGAACACTCGCCGCCGCGCGCGGCGCGGTGGCACATGCCGAGGCATCCTTTGGTCGAGGGCGGGTCGGTGCCGATGCCCGGGTGCGCCTGGCTGCTGCCGAGAACGAACTCGCCGCCGCACGCCAGGCACACGATCCGGTGGCCGCGCTCGATTCCGCTCGACGCGCCATCCGCCATGCCGAAGATGCGAAGGCTCTCGCGGACTACGACCGCCTGAACGGATAATGAGCGCATGACGGATGCCTCCGGCTCAGGCCTTCCCCCCACCGATGTCGCTGCGGGAACACCTTCGGGCGGCGCATCTCGACTGATCCTCACGATCGCGACGAAGATTCCGGTCACCCTGTCGATCGTGGCTCTGCTGTTGATCGTGGGGGTCGCGAGCGCCGGCCTCTGGTCGCCGTTCGAGCTCTCATCCGCGTGGGACGTGTTCGCCTATGGACTGCCCGCGTTCGAGGCGGGACGCTGGTGGACGCCGGTCACCGGCACCTTCTTCGTCAACCAGCCGTGGGTCTATGCGCTCACCATCACGAGCTTCTGGGGGCTCGCCTATCTCGAATACCGCCGCGGATCCCGGGTCGCCCTCGCCTACTTCACCATCGGGCAGCTCTTCTCCGTCCTCGCCACCGCGGTCATTCTCTGGGTGTTCGCGCTGACGCCGTGGCCGTGGGCACAGCTGCAGTCGCAGATGCTCGACGTCGGACCATCCGGGGGTGCCTTCGCCGGAATCGCCGCCGCCGTCGGTCTCTTCGTCGCGCCGTGGCGCGTGCGCGGTTGGGCTGTGCTCCTGTCGTTCCTCTTCGTCGCACTCGTGTTCTGGGGCAACATCGCCGACCTCTCACACGTCCTCGCGGTCGTGTTGGTGCTCGCCGTCGACCGCACGCTGCGCGTGCGGCGCACCACGATGCGGGAGCAGCGCCTCATCGCCTACCTGGCGCTCCTCGTTCTCGGTGCGATCGAGATACTCGCCCTGCTACTGCCGACCAACGGCCCGTTCGGCTCGAGCGCCTCCGGATCGGGGTCGATCTGGGATGTCGCGCTCGACGTCGTCGTCATCGTCCTCGTGGCCAACGGGCTGCGTCACGGACGCCGCTGGGCGTGGGTCGTCAGTGTGATCCTCGCCATCGTCAATCTGCTCACCGGAGCACTGATCCTGTTGGTTGTCGCCCTGGCGGGCTGGGACGAGACGAGAACGGGACTGGATGGCGACCCGACCGTCTCGCTCGCCTCGAGCGCGACCTGGCTGCTGATGTTCGCCTATCTGATCTGGGTGCGTGGCGCCTTCCGCCCGCGGCGCAAAGCCTCGGTCGGAACGAAGCCGGGCCCCACCGTGGACGAGGTGAAGAACGAGCTTCG
>JAHIOK010000190.1 GCA_018895315.1 Actinomycetota bacterium
CGCCGACTCGAGGATTTTCTCCTTCTTCACATAATGCGAGAAGCGCTCGTGGTCGCCCGGCTCGATGTTCTCCTCGCGGATGAGCTCTTCGAGCTCGCGGTCGAGGGTCGCGATTCCGCCCTGGTCAGGGCTGTCGATCGGGGTGCTCATGGTTCGCAAGTCTAGCCGCGGTGCGAGAGGGCGGACCGGTGGGAGAGCGCGTATGGATGCCGCAGCATCCACACGTTAGGTGGATTCGGCGAATTCCATCAAGATGCCACCGCGCCGCTCGAACACGACGGAGCCGATCGCCACGCCCACGACGAGCACGGCCAGACCGATCAGGATGCCGCCCCAGAGCGCGGCCGTGGCCGACTCGATGTCGGTGTCGATCGCGATCCATGCCCACCACAGCGCCGGTGCGCTGCACACGATCGCTCCGAAAAGCACGAGAGCCTGCGCTAGCGCTCCGCCCGATCCCGACCGCTGCGGCTGTTGGAACGGACTCTCCCCCGGTCGCGAGACCGCGTACGGGGCCACCACCGAGGCGACGCTCGAAAGGCCGAGCCCGCACAGGAAGAGCGATGCGCAGACACCCACCATGGCGGGAAGCAGCGCCCAGCGGCCATGCAGCGCAATCGCGAGAGGAATCGACACCGCAAGCAGCGGGATGCCGATCAGCACCACCGGTACCAGGCGTCCGACACGGTCGGAGACTCCGCGCACCCCGCTTGCGATGTGCATCCACACGGCAGTGGAGTCATAGGCCAGGTCATTGTGCGGCAGCCAGCCGAGGAACAGCGCCATGATCGGCGCCGGCATCAGCACCACGATCTCGAAAGGGACGCCCGCGATCAGCAGGGGGACCATGGTCAGGAGAGCGGCGACCGGAATGACGACGATGTTCACGAGGTAACGACGATCGCGCAACCAATAGACGAGACTGCGTGCGGCGATCGCACCGCCCGCTGTGCCCGGCGCGACGGCGAACCACCCCAGCCCCCCGTGTTCGCGCACGGCGACGGGCCGCTCGGCGGTGGTGAGCACGCGCTCGACCAGCCACATCCACGCGGCACCGAGTGCACACACGGTGGCGACCGCGACCGCGAGACTGCCCCATGCCGCAGCGTCGCCGACAGCGACGAGCGCGGGGAACGACCAGGCCGCACCCACCGGGGTCAGCGCGAGCACCGACGCCGCACCGATCAGCTGCGACGGCACACGCCCGCCCCATTCGAGGGACGCGAGGAAGAGGCCGACCGGCACCACGACCACCAGGAGCGTCAGGACGAAGAGGCCGGTGAGCTCGCGCGAGCGCCGATCACGGAGGAAGAGCGAGGTCGCCGCCATACAGACGCGCGCGAGCAGCACACAGGTGACCACCGCGAGAATCGCCCCGATCACGGCGGCAACCCATGCCACGCCGTGCGCGATCCACACCAGTACGACGCACACACTCAGCGCGGTCAGGCAGAAGATCGGCACACTGATCACGGCGGCCAGCGCCAGCATGGCCGCGAGCGAACGCGGCGCGATGTCGAAGACGATGAAACGCCTCGGATCGAGCGGGTCCCCCGCGCCGGCGATGATCGGGGCGAGCGCGAAACCGAGCGTGATCGCCGACCCTCCGAGCACTGTGACGACCAGAACAGCCTGAGTGGAAGAGTCCCGGAGCGTCAGGATCGCCCCGCACGCCGCGATCGTGGCCAGGGCGAGCAGGACTACCCCACTCGCCGTGCGGATCACGTGGCGGCGATCTCCACGCAGTGCACCGAGGAGGAGTTCGGCCCTCAGCCGGAGAACGTGTGCAACCACTCGAGGCCTTCCACGTCGCTGAGACCACCCGCGAGTTCCATGAAGCGCTGCTCAAGGGTGAGTTCGCCGCGAACCTCCTCGATCGTGCCTTCAGCGAGCACTTGGCCCGCAACGATGACCGCCACGCGAGAGCACACCCGCTCGACGAGCTCCATGCCGTGGCTGGAGAGGATCACGGTTCCCCCGTGGGCGACGTATGCGCCGAGTATGTCGAGGATGATGGCGCTCGAGACGGGATCGACGGCTTCGAAGGGCTCATCGAGAACGAGGAGACGCGGCGAGTGGATCATCGCACCCGCCAGCATCACCTTCTTCGTCATGCCTGCGGAATAGTCCGAGACCGGCCGACCGAGGGCTTCCACAAGATCGAACGCACGTGCCAGGTCGTCGATCCGACTCTCCGTGACCGCGGGCGAGAGTCCGCGGAGCACACCGCAGTAGTACAGCAGCTGACGGCCGGTGAGCCGGTCGAAGGTGCGGAGTCTGTCCGGCAGCACACCCATCAGCTTCTTCGCGTCGCGCGGGTGGAATGCGGCATCCACACCGTTGACCGAGATCGTGCCGCGATCGGGGCGAAGCATTCCGGCGATCATCGACAGGGTGGTCGTCTTGCCTGCGCCGTTCGGACCGACGAGCCCATAGAACGTGCCGGC
>JAHIOK010000191.1 GCA_018895315.1 Actinomycetota bacterium
CTAAAACGACCGTATCTGCTACAAACCAGCCGCCTCATTGAAGAGATTCGATGCACCCCCGAATTTTGTAGCGGAACCCAGTGCCGGATTCTATGTGCCGGTTCTTCTGCTGGTTGACGGGTATTGGTACATTTGGGCGCATGGGACATCTGTTGGGCTACGCCCGGGTATCGACCGGAGACCAGGACGCAGCCCTGCAGCAGGACGCGTTGAAGGCGGCCGGCTGCTACCGGATCTTCACCGACACGGCTTCCGGGTCTCTGGAGTCCCGGCCGGAACTGACCAAGGTTCTGGATCAACTCCGTCCCGGGGACACACTGGTTGTGTGGCGGCTGGACAGGCTCGGCCGGTCCATCCGGCATCTGATTGACCAGCTGGCCGATCTCCAGGAGCGTGGCATCGGGTTCCGGTCTCTGCAGGAGGCCATTGACACCACATCCTCGGGCGGACGTCTCGTCTTCCATGTGTTCGCGGCGCTGGCGGAGTTCGAACGGGATCTGATCCGTGAGCGGACCAACGCAGGCCTTCAGGCTGCGCGGGCGCGCGGGCGCGTTGGTGGCCGGCCCCCGTTACTGACCAAGGACAAGCTCCGGACCGCCCGCCGGATGTATGAGCAGAAGGACATGACGGTCGAGAAGATCGGTGAGGTCCTCGGCGTCAGCCGCACCACCGTGTATCGGGCACTCCGGCGCGAACCGGGCCCTGCGGCGCCGCGGCGGCGTTCAACAGCCACACAGAAAACAGTCCGGTGACGGCCGGAGGCAGCAGTACCCCGGGTGACGTCCCCTGGGTTGGTGTAGTTTCCTGGCTCGAGTGTCACGTCGTTGACGTGGTGAGCCATCGTGCGATGGTCAGTGAGAACTGTCTAGGAATCTCACGGAAGGACACAAACGCACGATGGCTCTTGACCAGTCTGCCCTCCTCGAGCTGCTCGGGGAACTGAAACTCACCGAGGTCAACGACCGGATCCGGGTCGCGACCGAAACTCTCTACCAGGAGCTGATCGACGCGGAAGCGGCCGCGTTCATCGGCGCTGCCCCGTTCGAACGGACCCCGGCACGTACGACGCAACGCAACGGGACCCGCCCTCGCACCCTCACGACCACGGCCGGGGATCTCGAGTTGCGGATCCCGAAGCTGCGGCAGGGGACGTTCTTCCCGTCGCTTTTGGAACGCCGCCGAAGGGTCGACCAGGCGTTGTTCGCGGTGGTGATGGAGGCGTACGTGCACGGCGTCTCCACGAGGAAGGTCGATGACCTCGTGAAAGCGCTCGGCGCTGACACCGGGATCAGCAAGTCCGAGGTGTCGCGGATCTGCGGCAACCTCGACGAGGACGTCGCGGCGTTCCGTGAGCGGCCGCTCGCGGACACCACGTACCCGTACGTGTTCCTCGACGCGACCTACTGCAAAGCCCGCGTCGGCCGGCGCGTGGTCTCCCAAGCGATCGTCGTCGCGATCGGCGTCGCCGCTGACGGACGCAGGGAAGTTCTCGGGTTCGAGGTCGGAGACACCGAATCGCAGCCGTTCTGGACCACGTTCCTCCGCTCGCTGAAGGCCCGCGGCCTCGGCGGGGTGAAGCTCGTGATCAGCGATGCTCACACGGGGCTGATCGCCGCGATCGAGACCGTGTTCGTCGGCTCGTCGTGGCAGCGGTGTCGGGTGCATTTCATGCGGAACGTGCTCTCCAACGTGCCCAAAGCGACCGGCCCGATGGTCGCCTCGATCATCCGCACGATCTTCGCCCAACCCGACACCGAGCATGTCTTCACCCAATTCCACGAAGTCGTCCGGATGCTCACCCGCTCGCACCCGAAGATCGCCGACATGCTCGAAGACGCGAAGAACGACATCCTCGCGTTCTGCGAGTTCCCCGTCGCGCACTGGCGGCAAATCTGGTCCACGAACCCCCTCGAGCGGGTCAACAAGGAGATCAAACGACGCACCGACGTCGTCGGCACGTTCCCCAACCCCGCCGCGCTGCTCCGCCTCGCCGGGCACGTCCTGATCGAGCAACACGACGAATGGGACGGCGCCGACCGCCGCTACTTCAGCGAGCACTCCATGAAGCTCCTGCACGTCACCGAAGAGGAGGTCGCGATCCCAGAACTCGCTGCGGCATAATCACACACAGCTGAACTCGCACGGTGTTGAGAAACTCCACCACTCAGAGGGACGTCACCGTACCCCGACGGGGGATGCTGCCTCCACGCCTGACCAGACAGCGTTGGTGCGCTGGCAAATCCTGCGCCGGCATATCGAAGACGGTGTGCCGCTGACGACCCTCGCCGCGCACGAAGGCATCGGACTGCGGACACTGCAGCGCTGGCACGCGGGCCACAAACGCGACGGCATCGCCGGACTGGCGACAACCAACCGCGGGACCACCCAACGCAGGAGCACCCCCGAGCTGGTCGCACTCGTCGAAGGCTTGGCCCTGGTGAAACCGCCCCTGCCCATAGCCACCATCGCCCGCAAGGCCAACCGCGTCGCCTCCGACCACAACTGGCGGCCCCTCTCCTACAGCACGGTCCGCTCCATCACCACGGGCCTCGACCCCGGCATGAGAACACTCGCCCAACAGGGGACGGCCGCCTACCGGGACACCTACGAACTGGTCTGGCGGCACCGGGCCGAGCACCCCAACGCCACCTGGCAGGCCGACCACACCGAACTGGACATCCTCGTCCTGGACGCAGACCTGAAACCCGGGCGCCCGTGGCTCACCACGATCATGGACGACTACTCCCGCGCGATCTGCGGCTACATGCTCTTCCTTGGAGCACCGTCCGCCCTGAACACCGCACTGGCACTGCGGCAGGGGATTTGGCCCAAAGCCGGCACGGGGTGGCCTATGTGCGGACTGCCCGACGTCCTCTACGTCGACCACGGGTCAGACTTCACCAGCCACCAGCTGGCTCAGACGGCGAAGGACCTCCACTTCGAAATCACCTACTCAACGGTCGCAAGACCCCAAGGGCGGGGCAAGATCGAACGGTTCTACGGCAGCATTAATACGCAGCTGTTGACCGAACTGCCCGGACACCTTACCCGCGGCCGCCGGCACCCGGCTCCGGTACTGACCCTCAAAGAGCTGGACACGGCC
>JAHIOK010000192.1 GCA_018895315.1 Actinomycetota bacterium
GTGGCGCGCGTCATCGCCGCTGCCGATCAGGTTTCGCTGGCGGTGCTGCCTCTCGCTGAGGACGATCCCTTCGGTGCTGCGCTGCATGCATCGCAGGTGCCGGCGCGGGTGGTGCCGATCGCAGGGTTCGCTCGCGCCAACCTCACGATCACCGATGCGGCGGGCGAGACGACGAAGCTCAACCTCCCTGGCGCCGCCCTGAGCGAATCCGACGCCGCCTCGCTGATCGACGCCGTGGTGGAAGCCTCGGCCGGCGCGCGGTGGCTGGTACTTGCGGGCTCCCTTCCTCCCGGTGCGGGCGATGACTTCTACGTGCGCGTGATCCGCGCCGTACGAGAGCGTGGGGGAGCGGATGCTCCGCGCATCGCAGTCGACACGTCCGGGCCTGCTCTCACCGAGGTCGTCGCGCACGCGGTTCCTGATCTGATCAAGCCGAACGACGAAGAACTCGCCGAACTCGCGGGCGTCGCGCTCGATCCCGATGCCGAGCTCGCGGATGCCGTCCTGCGGGTGGCGCGCACGCTCGTACCCGATCGCGTGCGCACAGCGCTGGTCACCCTCGGTGCGCACGGCGCCGTGCTGGTCGACGCCGACGGCGCGTGGGTGGGGATGCCGCCGCCCATCCGCGTCGCGAGCACCGTGGGCGCGGGCGACAGCTCGCTCGCCGGCTACCTGCTGGCGGACATCGCAGGCGAAGACCCCGCCGGGCGCCTTCGCAGTGCGATCCGATATGGCTCGGCAGCAGCATCCCTCCCGGGCACGCAAGCTCCCGCTCCGGCGGACCTTCCCCGCGGCGACGTCCCCGTCGCCGCACTCACCCTCACGAACTGAACTCGCACCACCTAGAACCACTCGACCATTTGGAGGTCACTGTGTCCCAGACCATCACCACCGAGCTCGTCAGTCTTGACGTCGGGCTCGGCAGCGACAAGGCAGCGGTCATCCGCGCTCTTGCCGCGCGCGTCGTCGCGCAGGGCCGCGCAACCGACGCCGAGGCGCTCTACGCCGACGCGTGGGCGCGCGAGCAGAAAGACGAAACCGGGCTGCCGGGCGGCATTGCGATCCCGCACGCGAAGAGCGCGGCCGTCACCACGCCGTCGCTCGCGTTCGCGCGATTGACCCCCGGAGTGGACTTCGGTGCGTCCGATGGGCCCGCCGACCTGGTCTTCCTGATCGCGGCACCGGCGGACGCCGCGGAGGCGCACCTCGCCGTGCTGTCGAAGCTCGCCCGCAGCCTCATGCAGGACGACTTCACCGGAGGCCTCCGCGCCGCGAAGACGCCCGCAGAGGTCGTCGCGATTGTCAACCATGCCATCGGAGAAGGGGATGCCGCAGCTCCTGTCGCCGCGGCAGCTCCCGTCGCCGCTGCTGCCGCCGCGCCGAGTCTCACGGTCAATGGGCACCCGGCGCGCATCATCGCCGTGACGGCATGCGCCACAGGTATCGCCCACACCTTCATGGCGGCCGACGCGCTGACCGCCGCAGGCAAGAAGGCGGGCATTGAGCTCACGGTCGAGCCGCAGGGTTCGAGCGGATACCAGGCGCTTCCGCAGAGCGTGATCGACGCAGCCGACGCCGTGATCTTCGCGGTCGACGTCGACGTGCGCGAGCAGCAGCGGTTCGCCGGCAAGCCGGTCATCCGCTCCGGTGTCAAGCGCGGCATCGAGCAGCCCACGCAGATGATCACCGAGGCAGTCGCCGCGGCGAACAACCCGTCCGCCGCTCGCGTCTCCGGCACCGCCGCCGTAGCCGGCGCATCCTCAGCTCCGACGCAGTCGGTGGGTGCCCGCATCCAGCGCTGGCTGCTCACGGGTGTCAGCTACATGATCCCGTTCGTCGCCGGTGGCGGTCTGCTGATCGCCCTCGGCTTCCTGCTGGGTGGCTACGAGGTCACGACCGATGCCGCGAAGGTCATCGTCCAGAACTCGCTGTGGGATCTTCCCGCTGGTGGCCTGGGTCAGTACCTCGGCTCGGTCGCATTCATGATCGGCGCGGCATCCATGGGCTTCCTGGTTCCGGTGCTCGCGGGCTTCATCGCCTTCGCGATCGCGGATCGCCCCGGTATTGCTCCCGGATTCGTCGCGGGCGCCGTGGCACTGCTGATGAGCGCCGGCTTCATCGGTGGAATCATCGGTGGTCTGCTGGCGGGCTTCATCGCCTGGTGGCTGGGACGCATGAACGCGCCGCGCTGGTTGCGTGGTCTCATGCCCGTGGTGATCATTCCGCTGGTGGGCTCGATCATCGCATCGGGTCTCATGGTCCTCTTCCTCGGCCGTCCGATCGCATGGCTCATGCAGGAGATGACCAACGGTCTGAACGACCTCGCCGCGAGCAGCGCCGGCGTGATCACGGTCGGCATCATCTTGGGTCTCATGATGTGCTTCGACCTCGGTGGTCCGGTCAACAAGGTGGCGTATGTCTTCGCCACCACCGGTCTGGCTGCAGCCTCGACGACGAACACGACGCCCTACCTCATCATGGCCGCGGTCATGTGTGCCGGCATGGTGCCGCCGCTCGCGATGGCGCTCGCCTCGACCGTTCTGGCCCGCCCGCTGTTCACTCCGGTGGAGCGCGAGAATGGCAAGGCGGCGTGGCTGCTCGGTGCCGCATTCATCTCCGAAGGGGCGATCCCGTTCGCCGCAGCAGACCCGCTGCGCGTCATCCCGTCCTCGATGATCGGTGGCGCTGTCACCGGCGCCCTGAGCATGTGGCTCGGAGTGCAGTCGTACGCACCTCACGGCGGAATCTTCGTGTTCTTCGCCATCAACCCCATCTGGGGCTTCCTCGTCGCACTCGTTGCCGGTACCGTCGTGACGGCACTCGCGGTCGTCGCGATGAAGCGCTTCGTGGCTCCGAAGGAGCTGCAGGCAGCCGAATCCGAGGCCGCCATGGCCACGGCCGTCCCGGCCTGATCGAAGGAGAACACACATGGCAGAACGCCAGGCGACCATCGCCAGCAGCTCGGGCCTCCACGCTCGCCCCGCGAAGCTCTTCGTGCAGGCCGTGCAGGAGAAAAAGATCCCCATCACGATCGCCGTCGAAGGTGGCCCCGACCTGAACGCCAGCAGCATCCTGTCACTCATGGGTCTGGGCGCCGCCAACGGCACGGTCGTGACCCTCAAGTCCGACGCCGACGGTGCCGATGCGGCACTCGACGACCTCGTGAAACTCCTCGAGACGGATCTCGACGCCGAGTGAGGTGAAGACACACGGATGCCGCGGGCCCTTCGGGTCCGCGGCATCCGTGTGTCTGGGGCGAGTGGGGTCAGATGTCGGCGGACGCGCCCGGTTCGAGGGCGACGAACTCGCCGCCGCCCTGCTCTGCCGCCCAGGTGAGGCGTGCACGCCCCATCTCTCTTCCGGCCATCGACAGCGTCATATCGTGTGTCGCGAACACCCGGCGGGGCGCAACGGCCAGCACGAAATCCATCGCATCGCCGATCTTGAGCCACGGCGCTCCGACCGGTGCCGCAAGCAGGCCCACCTTCTCGCCCTTGGGCACCGCATACGAGTCGCCCGGGTAGTAGAACTCGTCGTTGACGAGCACGCCGACGTTGTCGATGACCGGGATGCTCTCGTGGATCACCGCATGCGTACCGCCGA
>JAHIOK010000193.1 GCA_018895315.1 Actinomycetota bacterium
GCGTGCCATGAGGCTCCTCCTCGTTGCGGCCGGGTTTTCCCCAGATCTTGAACGAGCCTAACCTCTGCCACCGACAACGCGCGGGATTGCGTCGGTATGTGTAGAGAGGCGTCGCGGGCTCCACGCGAAGATGCCCCGGCGCGTGAGCGACGGGGCATCCCACAGGGTGTGCTCTACGCAGTGAGAGCGGCCTGTCCGCGCTTGCGACTGGTGAGCACCTGGTCGACGAGACCGTACACGACGGCCTCCTCGGCGGAGATGATCTTGTCGCGGTCGATGTCCTTGTTGACCTGCTCCTGCGTCTTGTTCGAGTGCTTCGCCAACGTCTCCTCGAGCCACGTGCGCATCCGAAGGATCTCGGCGGCCTGGATCTCGATGTCGGACGCCTGCCCGTGACCCGCTTCGCCCACGGCGGGCTGGTGGATCAGGATGCGGGCGTTCGGGAGCGCCAGACGCTTACCCGGCGCACCGGCGGCGAGAAGCACCGCGGCGGCAGAGGCCGCCTGACCGAGAACGACCGTCTGGATTTGGGGTGAGATGTACTGCATCGTGTCGTAGATCGCCGTCATCGCGGTGAACGATCCGCCCGGCGAGTTGATGTACATGATGATGTCGCGCTCGGGATCCTGGCTCTCGAGCACGAGCAGCTGCGCCATGACGTCATCGGCCGAGGCATCGTCGACCTGCACGCCGAGGAAGATCACGCGATCTTCGAACAGCTTGTTGTAGGGGTCCTGACGCTTGTAGCCGTAGGCCGTGCGCTCCTCGAACTGGGGCAGGATGTAGCGGCTGCTCGGCATCTGCAGGCCCTGGGGCGCCTGAGGGCTTCCGAAGGTGGGGGTGTTCATCCGGGTTTCTCTCTCTTTCGCCTTCGGTCCGTCAGCTGACCTGGGTTCCGGCGCCGCCGACGACGTCGGTGAGGTGCGCGCGGATGTGGTCGACGAAGCCGTACTCGAGGGCCTCTTCGGCGGTGAACCAGCGGTCGCGGTCGCCGTCTTCGTTGATCTGCTCGACGGGCTTGCCGGTCTGGCCGGCGGTGATCTCGGCGAGGGTGTTCTTCATCGAGATGATCAGCTGCGCCTGCGTCTGGATGTCGCTCGATGTGCCACCGAAGCCACCGTGGGGCTGGTGCAGGAGCACGCGGGCGTTGGGCGTGATGTAGCGCTTGCCCTTCGTGCCGCTGGTCAGCAGGAGCTGGCCCATCGAGGCCGCCATGCCGATTCCGACGGTGACGATGTCGTTCGGGACGAACTGCATGGTGTCGTAGATCGCCATGCCCGCGGTGATCGATCCACCGGGCGAGTTGATGTAGAGGAAGATGTCCTTCTCGGGGTCTTCGGCGGCGAGAAGCAGGATCTTGGCGCAGATCTCGTTCGCGTTTTCATCGCGCACTTCGGATCCCAGCCAGATGATGCGGTCTCGCAGCAGCCGGTCAAAGACACTCGTTGCGACCAGGGGTTCGGCCATCGTTGCTCCGTTTCGTTGTACGTCTTCGTCGAATCTACCGGCGCGTTGCGAACGCCCCGCCCGTGTTCGCCCTGGGCAGAGCGAGAGGGGCGGATGCCGCAGCATCCGCCCCTCTGTATGAAAACCGTCGAACTACTCGGCGGCCTTCTTGGTGCTCTTGCGCGGCGCGCGCTTGGGCTTCTCAGGCGCGGTCTCTTCGGCTTCGATGATCGCGTCGGCCTCGACTGCAGCATCCGCGATCTCTTCGGCCTCTTCGACGACCTCGTCTTCAGCGGCGGTCTCGTCCTCGACGGCCACGAAGCCGGTGAGGTCGACGGCCTTACCGGCGGTGTCGACGACAGTGACCTTGCCGAGGGCGACGGCGAGGGCCTTGTTGCGGGCGACCTCTCCGACGATCGCGGGCAGCTGGTTGTTCTGCTGCAGGTTGTCGACGAAGTCCTGCGGGGCCATGCCGTACTGCGCAGCGGACTGCACGATGTACTGCGTGAGCTCGTCCTGCGAGACCTGCACGTCGCTCTGCTCGGCGAGCTTGTCGAGGATCATCTGCGTGCGGAACTGCTTCTCGCTCGCCTCGGTGACCTCGGCGCGGTGGGCGTCGTCCTCGAGGCGACCCTCACCCTCGAGGTGTGTGTGCACCTCGTCTTCGACGAGCTGAGCCGGAACGGGGATCTCCACCTGCGACAGCAGCTGTTCGAGGAGCTTGTCGCGAGCCGCGGCACCCTGGGTGAAGGCGGACTGCTGCGAGACGCTGTCGACGAGGCTCGCGCGCAGCTCGGCGATCGTGTCGAACTCGCTGGCGATCTGGGCGAAGTCGTCGTCCGCCTCGGGCAGCTCGCGCTCCTTGACTGCGGTCACGGTGACGGCAACTTCTGCCTCTTCGTTGGCGTGGTCGCCGCCGACGAGCGTGGAGCGGAACGTCGTGTCCTCGCCCGCGGTGAGCGACTCGATGGCCTCGTCGATTCCCTCGAGCAGTTCGCCCGAGCCGACCTCGTACGAGACGCCCTGGGCGCGGTCGATCTCGGTGCCGTCGATCGTGGCGACCAGGTCGAGCTCGACGAAGTCTCCCTTGGTGGCGGGGCGGTCGACCGTGATCAGCGTGCCGAAGCGGGCGCGCAGGCGGTCGAGTTCCTCGTCGATCGCGGCGTCGTCGACCTCGACGGCGTCCACGGTGATCGTGGTGCCCTCGAACGCGGGCAGATCGAACTCGGGACGCACGTCGACCTCGACCTCGACCTGCAGGTCGCCGGAGAAGTCCTTGTCGCTCGGCCACTCGGTGACATCGGCGCTCGGACGACCGACGACGCGCACGCCGCTCTGCTCGACCGCGACACGGTAGAAGCCGTCGAGGCCTTCGCTGACCGCGTGCTCGATGACGGCGAGACGACCGACGCGCTGGTCGATGATCGGCGCGGGCACTTTGCCCTTGCGGAAGCCGGGGATCTGGATGTCTTCCGCCATGTGCTGGTAAGCGTGAGCGATGCTCGGCTTGAGCTCATCCGGGGTGACCGTGATGTGCAGCTTGACCCGGGTGGGGCTGAGCTTCTCGACGGTGCTGGTGACCATACCTGTTCGTTCTCCTCTGAAAATCCGCGCCGATGCGCGGCTGCTGAAGGTCTGGGATCTGGGGGTCGTGACGTCGGGGCGACAGGATTTGAACCTGCGGCCTCCCGCTCCCAAAGCGGGCGCTCTACCAAGCTGAGCTACGCCCCGGGCGGGACGCGCACGATCACGTGCGCAGAAACGACCCAGGGAAGTCTATCGGACCTAACCTGGGCGCCGTACGTGCACGTTCGGCGCGGTGCTGCTCTGGCGATGCCGACCGGGTGGGCCGTGACACAACTCCGGTGGTTCTGGGTGACACGCCGCAGTATCAGCGCGGATCTGGGCTCGGACGGCTGTTTCGCCGTCGTTGTGTCACGCTGGGGCCCCGATTCGGGCTCGCGGATTCCGTCCGATAGACTTTCGGATGCCGCGGCTCGCCGCCGCGGTGGATCCACACTCACATTCGACCACCCGTCGGATGCGGGGCTGTAGCTTAGTGGTAAAGCCTCTGTCTTCCAAACAGATGATGCGAGTTCGATTCTCGTCAGCCCCTCCACCTCATTGCTCGAACTCAGCCGGCCCATCTGCATCCGCGGTCGCGAAGCCCACGACGATCTCGCGCCAGCGCAGCAGGAATGCTGGTTCGTCGAGTCGGCGCCGGCGCATCCACGACGTGACCTCGTCGTTGGACTTGCTCGCGTTGCAGGAGCGGCACGCCGGCACGACGTTGCCGAGGGTGTAGCGCCCGCCCCGAGAGATCGGCAGCACGCAGTCGCGCTGCAACGCGACGCCGTCGGCCCCGCAATACGCGCAGACGCTCCAGGCATCCAGGATGCGGAACCATTCCGCATCCGTCAGGTCACTGCCCGACGCCGCCACCCGTTTCACCCGTCGTCGTTGCGCGCGGGCGCGGCGGGATTGAGGAGCGGCCATGTCGCGGGTGCGCGTCGGTCAGACCGACGTGGCATCCTCGTGCTCGCCCGTGTGAGCGACGTACACCGCTGCGTTGCGGAGAATGCCCGCGCGCTCCTCGTCGGTGAGCTCACGGCGGACCTTCGCCGGAACCCCGGCAACCAGTGAGCCGGGCGGGATCACGGCACCCTCCAGCACGACCGCTCCCCCGGCGACGAGGCTCCCGGCGCCGATGACAGCGCCCGACAGGATGACGCTGCCCATTCCGATCAGCGAACCATCGCCGATCGTGCAGCCGTGCACGACGGCGTTGTGACCGATCGAGACGTCATCGCCGATCACGACGGGATGCTGCATGTCCAC
>JAHIOK010000194.1 GCA_018895315.1 Actinomycetota bacterium
CATGTTGCGCGTGTACTGCACATGACCCGGGCAGTCGGCGAGGATGAAGCTGCGACGACCGGTCGAGAAGTAGCGATACGCGACGTCGATCGTGATGCCCTGCTCGCGCTCGGCCCGCAGTCCGTCGGTGAGCAGTGCGAAATCGAAGGCGCCGTGCGCGAAGCCGCGCTCGGCGGAGGTGCGCGCGACCTGCTCGAGCTGGTCGGCGAGAATCGCCTTCGAGTCGTGCAGCAGTCGCCCCACGAGCGTCGACTTGCCGTCATCGACGGAGCCCGCGGTCGCGAACCGGAACAGCGTGTCGCCCTCGGTTCCGTTTACGAACGGTTCTGGGTGCTTCACGGCGGCGGAGTCCGACGAAAACCGTTCGTAAACGGAAGGGGCGGTAGGGGTGGGGGTGGTGGGGGGCATCAGAAGTAGCCGTCCTTCTTGCGGTCTTCCATCGCCGCTTCCGAGATGCGGTCGTCGGCGCGGGTTGCGCCGCGTTCGGTCAGGGTGGAGATGGCGACCTCGGCGACGATGGATGCCACGTCCGCGGCATCCGATTCGACGGCTCCGGTGCAGCTCATGTCGCCGACCGTGCGGTACCGGACGACGCGGCGTTCGGTGGTCTCGTGGGGGAGCGCCGGCGAGAACTCGCCCACCGTGCGCCACATGCCGTCGCGGGAATACACCTCACGCTCGTGGGCGAAATAGAGCGGAGGCAGCGCGATCGCCTCGCGCTCGATGTAGCGCCAGACGTCGAGCTCGGTCCAGTTCGAGATCGGGAAGGCCCGCACGTGCTGCCCGGGCGTATGGCGTCCGTTGTACAGGCTCCAGAGTTCGGGGCGCTGGTTGCGGGGGTCCCACTGGCCGAACTCGTCGCGCAGCGAGATGATGCGTTCCTTCGCGCGGGCCTTGTCTTCGTCGCGTCGCGCTCCGCCGAACACCGCGTCGTGCCTGCCTGCGGCGATCGCATCCAGCAGCGGCACCGTCTGCAGCGGGTTTCGGGTGCCGTCGGCGCGCTCGTGCAGTCGCCCGTCGTCGATGTAGTCCTGCACGCGGGCGACCTCCAGACGGATGCCGAGGCGCGCGACGGTCTCGTCGCGGAATGCGATCACCTCGGGGAAGTTGTGCCCTGTGTCTACATGCAGCACGGGGAAAGGCACCCGCCCGGGGAAGAACGCCTTCGTCGCGAGGTGGAGCACGACGACGGAGTCCTTGCCGCCGGAGAACAGCAGCACGGGGCGCTCGAACTCGGCGACGACCTCGCGGATGATGTGGATCGCTTCGGCCTCGAGCAGGTCGAGGGTGTCTAGCCGTGTGCCGGCGGCGCTCGAGTGGGCGGAGCGTGACACGGCGGAGCGTGACAGGGCGGAGCGTGACGACACGCCCGCGGTTTCCGAGATCGTCATAGGTGCAGACCGCATTCCGTCTTGGAGAGTCCTGCCCAGCGACCGGAGCGGGGGTCGGCGCCCGGCTCCACCTTCGCCGTGCACGGCTCGCACCCGATCGAGGGGTAGCCGTTGGTCACGAGCAGATTGACCGGCACCTGATGCGTGCCGGCGTAGTCGAGAAGGTCGTCGAAGGTCCACGCGGCGACCGGATTGACCTTGACCAGTCCATTGCGCTCGTCCCAGACGACCAAGGGAGTGTGTGCCCGGGTGGGGGCCTCTTCGCGGCGCACGCCCGTGAACCACACTTCGTAGCCGGCGAGCGCATCCTGCAGCGGCGCCACCTTGCGACGCGCGCAGCAGAGGCCGGGATCGCGGGAGTAGAGCCGGGCGCCGAACTCGGCATCCTGCTCGGCGACGGTCTGATCCGGCAGCACGTCGATGATCCGCACGTCGAGGGTGCGTTCGACTTCGTCGCGCGTGTGGCGGGTCTCGGCGAAGTGGTAGCCGGTGTCGAGGAACAGCACATCGACGCCGGGCAGCTGCTCGGCGACGAGATGCGGCAGGGCGGCGTCGGCCATCGAACACGCGACGGCGGCGGCATCCGCTCCGAAGTTCTCGGCGACCCAGCGCACCACCTCTGCGGGGGATGCTTCGTGGTCGGTGAGGCTCCCGAGTTCGAGGTTGCCGGCGTCGGCCAGCGCGCGAAGCTCGTCGTGGCTGCGGAGCGCGGTGATGCGCGGAGCCAGTGAGACGGTCATACGAGTGCCTCCTCGTCGGCGCGGTGGGCCCATTGTGCGAAAGTCTCATCGGAGGTGGCATCCCGATCGGCGAGGAAGCGCGTCACGATGCGCTCGGTGTAATCGGCGATGCCGTCGGCGGGGACCTTCAGGCCGCGGACCGTGCGGCCGAGGCCGGCTTCGTCGCGGTCCCTGCTCGCGAGTCCGCCACCGAGGTGCACCTGGTAGCCCGGCACCTGCTCGCCGTCGATCGTCACGAGCTGACCCTTGAGCCCGATGTCGGCGGTCTGGATGCGTGCACAGGAATTGGGGCATCCGTTCACGTGCAGCGAGATCGGATGCGGCAGGTCGAAGCCGTCGAGACGCTTCTCGAGATCGAGTACCGCAGCCGTCGCGTAAGCCTTGGTCTCGACGATCGCGAGCTTGCAGTACTCGATGCCCGTGCACGCGATCGTGCCTCGGCGGATGAGGCTCGGGCGCGCCGAGAGCCCGAGCGCGTCGAGGCCCGCGATGAGCGGCTCGACGCTATCTTGTGGGATGTCGAGGATCACGAGCTTCTGGTACGGCGTGGTGCGCAGCCGCGCCGAGCCATGGGCTTCGACGAGATCGGCGAGCGCGGCGAGCGTCGGGCCCGAGACCCGGCCGACGATCGGGGTGGCGCCGATGTAGAACCGGCCGTCCTTCTGCTTGTGCACGCCCACGTGATCACCGTGTGCGAGCGGCTGGGGAGCGGCGGGGCCGTCGGGCAGCGCGAAGCCGAGGTACTCGTCTTCGAGGATCTGGCGGAACTTCTTGGTGCCCCACTCGGCGAGCAGGAACTTCAGCCGAGCCTTGTTGCGCAGTCGCCGGTAGCCGTAGTCGCGGAAGATCTGGGCGACGCCGTGCCAGACATCCGCCACCTGATCGGGTCGGACGAACACGCCCAGCCGCTCGCCGAGGCGCGGCGCAGTCGAGAGACCGCCACCGACCCACAGGTCGTAGCCGACGCCGAGCTCGGGGTGCTCGAGGGCGACGAAGGCGACGTCGTTGATCTGGTGCACGACGTCTTGAGTGGGGTGGCCGGTGATGGCCGTCTTGAACTTGCGGGGGAGGTTCGCGAGCGAGGGGTCTCCGATGAAGCGCGACGTGATCTCTTCGATCTGCGGGGTCGGATCGATCAGTTCGTCGGCGGCGATGCCGGCGACCGGAGAGCCGAGCACCACGCGCGGCACGTCACCGCAGGCCTCGGTGGTGCCGAGCCCGACAGCTTCGAGCCGCCGCCAGATCTCGGGCATCGATTCGACCTCGACCCAGTGCAGCTGGATGTTCTGACGATCGGTGAGGTCGGCGCTGCCACGCCCGAAGTCGTTCGAGATGCCTGCGATCACCCGGAGCTGCTCGGTGGTGAGCTGGCCGCCGTCGATGCGGATACGGAGCATGAAGTACTCGTCTTCGAGCTCATGCGGCTCGAGCGTCGCGGTGCGGCCACCGTCGATCCCGGGCTTGCGCTGGGTGTACAGGCCCCACACCCGGAACCGGCCGTGCAGGTCGGTCGGGTCGATGGAGGCGAACCCGCCTTGGGAGTAGATGTTCTCGATACGCTCGCGTACGGCCAGGCCGTCGTCGACCTGCTTCCACTCCTCGTTGCCGTTGAGCGGTGCGGTGCCGTCGAGCTTCCACTGTCCGTTCGGCTTGGACGATGTGCGCGGCGGGCGCACGCGGGCCGGGGCGCCGCGGGTGTCACCGGTCTCGGGAGTGCCGCCGGTGGGGGTCGTGCCGCTGGTCGAAGCGGTGCCGCTGATCGTCAAGAAAAACCTCCAGGCCTTCCGGGCATGCCCGGGATGGGCCCCGTCGAGCCCTGGCATGAGGCTAGGCGCGGCCATCCAGGGCGAGGATCTCGTGCGTCAACCGGCGCAACGCGGCGTCACCCGACGTCACGAACTTGACGGTCCCGGCCGGCGACGATCCCTGGCGTGCTCGGGTAGGGCGCGCGTGCGGGGCCGGCAGTCCGGTGGGGCGGACCTGCGGGGTGGGTAGCGGCATCCCGGGATCGATTCGTCCCCGTGGGGCGGGATTGTCACGCCCCACGGGGAAATGTGTGTCCCGGGACGGATGCGTGGGGGAAATGTGTGTCCCGGGACGGGCTTTTCCCGGAGCGGCGCGGAAACGCGGGGACTCAGGACCG
>JAHIOK010000195.1 GCA_018895315.1 Actinomycetota bacterium
GACGGGCGCGTGTACGCGCTGCACCACGTCGGCGAGGTGCGCGCCGGTGCGAACTACGATGCCAACGCCGCGCTCCGTGACCGCTATGCCGCAGCCTACGGCGACCGCGATGCCATGGCGCGACTCGTCGCCGAGCGCTAACTCGCCGCGGGAATTCCGTTACGAACGGTTTGTGTCGCCATGCCGGCGGCGCCCGCGACCAGAATCGTTCGTAAACGGACCTTGAGCAGGCCCTAGGGTCGGAGCAGATCGTAGGCGACGCGGGGGCCCGGGTGGTCGCGCTGCGAGGCAGCGATCCCTGCGAGGAGCGCGCGATCGCTTGCGTCGCGCACCCGCAGCAGCGCCTCTGCGAGCTCGGTGACCGTGGCGGTGTTCGGGTCGAGTGCGGCCCCCGCGCCGGTGCGCTCGATCGCGGCAGCGCCCGCGAATTGATCGGTCGAGAACGGCAGCACCAGCAGCGGAACGCCCTGGCCCACCGCCTCGGTCACGGAGTTGTTGCCGCCATGGGTCACCGCGAGCTGCGCCCCACCGAGCAGACGCACCTGCGGCAGATACTCCCTCACGAGCCAGCCCTGCGGGATCGCGCCGAGTGCGGATGCCGGGGTCGATCCGGTCGCGATGGCCGCCGGCATCCCGATCTCGGCGAGCGCCGCGGCCACGCGCTGCAGGACGTCACCACGCACCGACAGGAAGCTGCCGAAACTGACGTAGGCGTAGGAACCGCTGGTGGCGCCGATCCAGCGTTCGACCTCGTCGTCGCCGGGTTCGGCTCGCTGCGTCGAACCGAGGAAGGCGTGCGGTGGCAGTATTCGGCCGTCTCCGGAGGCGAGGGCTGCCGGGTAGTTGTAGAGCACCCGTTCGCCGTGCTCGGCGAACGCGTCTGTGGTTTCGGGAGCGCCGGGATCGAGGGCGCGTGCGGTGCGGTTCCACTCGGCGGTGAACGACGCCGAAACCCGGTCGCAGAGTTCCCGCAGGTCGGCGAGTTCGTCGGCATCCGGGGTGAACGCCTGCGGCCACGCCGGGGGATAGCCGTACACCTCGCCGGGGATGGGAAGGGCGCTCGGATGCCCGAGCACGACGTCGCCGTAGGGCACACCCGCCGTCTGCAGGGCGAGACGCGCGCTGAAGGCGAGGTGGTCGACGAGGATCGCGTCGGGGCGAACCGCATCGATCGTCGCGAGGGTGCGACGCCCGGCCGAGACCGGATCCCACATCAGATCGGTGAGTCGTTCGCTCGCCTGGTAGCGGAGCGTCGGCACCATCCCGCGGCGCGTTGCGTCGAAGAATCCCTGGAGAGAGGCGGATTCGTCGACCGGCTGCTCGTCGGCGCGGATGACACGGGCGTTGCTGCCGCGGCCGAGCTGCAGCTCGACGCGCTCCATGCCGAACTCACGCACGATCGGATCGGTGGCGGGGCCCGTGGCTATCACCACCCGCTCGCCGGCGTCGCGCCACGCGGTGGCGAGCGTCGCGAGCGGCAGCAGGTGCGAGGCGTAGTCGGGGCTGATGACGAGGAGGGTCACAGCGGGATCCCCGCGTCGCGGATCAGCTCGGCCTCGTCCGCGGCGACTCCGCGGTACACCGGTGCGAGCGCCTGGGCCATCGCCTGGATGGTGAAGCTCTGCTTCACCATGTCGTGTGCTTCGGCGGCACGGCCGTCGTCGGCACCCGCCGCGATGTCGAGCGCGGCCGCGACGGCGTGCTCGAGGTGGCCGCGGTCCCACGTCTGGGTGAGGATGCCGGTGCGGCCGTCGGCGACATAGGTCGCGGGTCCGCCTCCATCGGGGGCGACCACCATCAGCCCGGTGGCCATGGCCTCGAGCAGTGCGATGCCGAACTCCTCCTTGACGCTCGCGCACACGTAGACCGCTCCCGGTGTTGCAATATCCGGCAGGCCGAAGCGGGCGGCAGCGAGCCAACGGGCGGCGACGTCGTTGGGACGGTGCCCGGCGATGATCAGGCCCGAGGCAGCGCGGTCGGCGGCCGGCACGGCGGCGTCGATCCGATCGAGCTGTTCGCGTTCGTCGAGGGAAGGATGCTCGAGCTCTCCGCCGATGATGAGGAGGTTCGCGCGGTCACGGAGTGGGCCGGATGCCCAGGCTTCGACGAGGGTCGCCATGCCCTTTACCCGGTGCAGACGCCCGACGCTCACGACCAGCGGCAGTGTGCGGCGATCGGTGGGGAGGGGCTCGAGCAGTGCGCGCAGCGCCGCGATCGGCGCGGTGGGTTCCCCTCCCTGGGCGTGGGCGCGTGCTTCGTCGACCGAATGCTCGATGACCTCGAGATCGACGCCCTCCGCGACGATCGTGTGGCGCTCCGGACGCGAGGCGATGTCGATCCCGACGAGCTGACTCATGTCGCGCGCCAGTTCCGGGCGGGGGAAGAGCACGGTGTGAGCGGCGTTCGATGCGAGGCTGTGCACGAGTCGCGCGCGGAACCAGAAGTGCTCACGCAGGTCGACGGCGCCGAAGTCCGCGCGCGTCAGTTCACCGGAGAGATCCAGCGAGCGGATCACGGCGTGCGGGTCGGGGGCGACCGTGAACACCACCGGGATGCCGAGCTCGCGGGCGACATCGGCGGCGGCGAGGCTGCCGACATCCGCCATTCGCAGATGCAGCAGATCGACCTGGCCGGCGGCCCGAAGGATGCGACGGATGCCGCGGCGCGCCGTGACGCGCAGCGGCCACGCGGCGGCCGACGGGACGGGTTCGGACCGGAGTGGAACGTGACCGTAGACGTGAACGGCCTCGGCGGAGCCGATCTCGAGCAGATCGAGGGCTGCTTGAGAGGCGGGTCCGCGCGAGAGTGTGAGAACGCGCCGCACCTCGGCCGCGGGGTCGGCGACGAGCGCGTCGCCGAGGCGCACGAGGAGCGTCGCGATGCCACCGTTGTCACCGGCGCCCGCCGCTGCGAGGGTGGGGTCGATGTCAGCGTGAAGGAACAGCTGCGCGACCGTCAGGCCGTTTTCGCGCGGGATGCGCCGCGCTGGCAGCACCTCGAGGTCGATCACGGCGAGTCGGGCGACTTCGGCGAGGCGGCCGTCGCCGCCGGCGAGGTCTTCGATCGGGCCGGTGACCTGCGGGCGGTCCGAGGTGCGCTGGCCGAGGGCGGAGACCGCGGCAACGCGGGCATCCTCCGCCTCGTCCTCATCGCGGGCCACCGTGAGCAGCACGCGCGTCGCGATGTCGGCACGCACCAGACCCAGCGTCTCGACGAGGCGGCCACGTGCTGCGGGGTCGTCGACGCCGAGGAGGGCCGTTTCGAGGCTTACCGCGAGGGTCTGGCTGGTGGCTCCCGACCAGAGCTCGAGAGTGCGCTGGGCGAGCATGCCGGTGAAACCGCCGTCGGCGACCTGGCCGATCAGGCGCCCCATGGCATCGAACCGGGGCCGGGCGGAGCCCAATGCCCACGCGGCGTGCTCGCGGATCGAGCCGCGGTGATCCGATAGCAGCGCCGTCAGCATCCGCCCGGCCTGCTCGTCGTGGATCTCGGCGAGTGCGTGGACGGCAGCGATCGCAGCGACCTGGTCGTCGCCGCCGAGGGCTTTGCCGAGTACACGCAGGGTGCGGACACCGGGGTCGCGACCGGCCTCGAAAGCGAGGTCGTCGGCCAGCCTCATCGCATCGACGATGCCGGGTGCCTCGAGCACCGCATCGAGCGCGGTCTGGACTCCCATGATTCTCTCCTCATACGCCCGCACGCACGTGGGGGCGTATGAGCGTAGCGCGCGCCGACGGCCGATCGGTTGGTCTAGCGTTGTCCTGTTTGCCCGAACTAAAATGTGAGGTTTCATGCGACTGGTCGCAATCGGTGACATCGGCATCGTCGATGCGATGATGCACATCGGCGACGAGGCGATGTTCGAAGCGCTGAGCGATGAGCTCGGGGCTCGTGGCGCCGAGATCGTGGCCGTGTCCTCTGCTCCCGATGAGTCGGCGGCACGCTATCGCGGTGCGTCGGTGGGGCGCATCCGGTTCGACGGCCTGGAGCGGGAAGCCTCGGAGCGGCGCCTCGCCGCAGTCGTTGCGTCGGCTTCCGGCGCGTCTTCCCTGCCGGAGGATGATCCTGCGTGGGGTGTCATCACGGCCGTCGCTGAAGCCGATGCTGTGGTGATCGCGGGTGCGGGAAACCTCGCATCGACCTGGCCTCTGCACGTCTACGAACGCGCGGCGCTCGGGGGCATCGCCCGGGCGTTCGGAAAGCCTCTCGCGATCACGGGCCAGACCTTCGGCCCCGACCTGCGGGGCCGCGATCGGGAACTCGTCGCACAGCTGGCGCGATCGGCTGCCCTGGTCGGAGTGCGGGAAACCGCTTCGCAGGCGCTCGCTGCAGAGTTCGGCGTCGACGCGCGACTCGGAGTGGACGACGCGTCGTTCCTGGGGTTCCCCATCGGTTCCGCGGCTTCGACGACTGCGGGGACTCCGGGTGGCGCGGGGGTGCTGGTGAGCCTCTCGCTGAGCCTCGACGGTGCGCCGCGGGCCGAGACCGTCGAGCGGGTCGCACGACTCGTTGATGCTGCCGCCGAGACCGTCGGCGGGCCGGTCGTCTTTCACGCCCACTTCGGGGCGGCTGCGGGTACAGATCCGCGTGGCGACGCCGTGCTGCACGACGAGGTGCGCGAGCGGATGCAGAGTGCCTCGACCGTGCTGCCTACCGGCGAGCCACGAGCGGCAGCGGATGCCGCGCGCCGCGCGGGGCTGCTGATCACCGGCCGCTACCACCCGGCCGTCTTCGCCTCGCCCGCAGGTGTGCCCGTCCTCGGGCTCACCACCGACGGGTACACGGTCGTCAAGCAGCGCGGAGCCCTCGCTCACTGGGGGCAGAGCGCCACCGTGCCGATCGCGCGGGCCGATGCCGACGGCATCCCGCACCTGCAGAGCCTGTGGACCGACCGGGAGCGGCTCTTCGACGAGGCCGCGGCCCGCCGCCCCGCGCACCGTGGCGCCGCCGCCGAGTGGTGGGATCGCATCGCCGCTCTGAGGTAGAGGTCAGGGCAGCGGCGTCCCGGGACGGATCTCGGGTTGTGCAGCGGCGTCCCGGGACGGATCTCGGGTTGTGCCGCAGGCGTCCCGGGATGGATCTCGGGTTGTGCCGCAGGCGTCCCGGGATGGGTTGTTCCCCGTGGGGCGTGGGTTTCACGTCCCACGGGGATGAAGGTGTCCCGGGGCGGATTCTGCCCGGGAGCCCGGACCGGTCCCGGAGAGGCTCAGCCGGCCGCGGGCGCGTCGGCCTCGGTGCGAGCGAAGTCGGACTTCCAGGCGCGGAAGCCTTCTTCGGTGCGACCGCGGCGCCAGTATCCCGAGATCGAGAGCTGTTGCCGGGTGAGGCCGCGCTCGGTCAGCAGCAAGGGGCGGAGGCCGTGCATGACTTCTTCGGCCTCGCCGTGGACGAACGCGTGCACGCGACCCTCGGGCCAGTCCAGCGCGCGCACCGCGTCGACGAGCAGATCGTCCGGGTTGCCGCCGCGGCGGTAGACGTACTTCACGAGGGCGCGCTGCGGCAGTCGGAGGTCGGGTTCGCTCCCCGGTTCGTCGACGAGCAGCACGACACGCACGGATGCCGCGGCATCCAGTGCCTCGAGGGCGGCGATGATCGCGGGCGTCCCCGACTCATCGCCGACCAGCAGGTGCCAGTCCGCGGTGGAGTCAGGGCGATAGGCGCCGCCGGGCCCGTTCACCTGAAGGACGTCGCCGGCGGAGGCCGCAGCGGCCCACCGGCCCGCGACCCCTTCGTCGCCGTGCACCACGAAGTCGATCGCGAGCGTACCGGCCGCGACATCCGGGAACAGGGCGGTGTACGTGCGCACGTCGGGCATATGCTCCGGCGGGAATGTTCCCCGCAGCGCCTTCATATCGAGGGGCTCGGGGTAGGTGACTCCGGGCTTCGGGAACACGATCTTCACGTAGCGGTCGGTGAACTCGCTGTCTGCGAACGCCGACAGATCGTCGGAGCGGAATCGTACGCGCCGGATGTCGGGAGTCACCCATTCGGTGCCGGTGACGGTGAGAGACGTGGTCATCCTCCGAGCGTATCCGCCCCGCCTTCGCTCTCCCCCCCCCGGTGAGCGATTCCGCTTACGAACGGTTTCTGTCGCTCTCACCGAGCCCAAGGCACCGAAAACCGTTCGTAAACGGAAGGGGGGAAGGAGCGGGGACGTCACCGGAGGCGGGGGGTCAGGGAGCGGGGAGGGGGTAGACGCTGCGGAGGATGATGCGCTGCACGAGGGTCCAGCTCACCGTCACCAACAGGTACAGGCCCGCCGCGAGAGGTACGAAGATCGCGGCGACCGCGGTCGCATAGTGCAGCACTCCGAGCAGACGCAGCGCAGCGGGCGCGCCCGAGGGAGTTCCGGCTCTTCCCGGGTTCGGGGAGGACAGGGCGCGACGCGTCACCTCACCGACCGCGGCGATGAGCGCGACGAGGGCGCCGAATATCGCGATGGCGGGCCACGTCACCGAGCCATGGGAGATCAGGCCGACGACGCTCGTGCCGAGGGGGACACCGAAGAGCCGCTCGGTGAGCAGGGCGTTGGTGTGCCCAGCGATCGCGGTGTGCAAGAACAGGGCGTAGATCAGGCCGACCACGGGCGCCTGTGCGAGCACGGGCGCGCACCCCGCGAGCGGTGAGGCGCCCTCCTCGGAGTACAGCTTCATCGTCTCGCGCTGGAGGCGCTCGCGATCGCTCTTGTACCGCTCTTGCAGCGCGCGCAGCTTCGGCGCGAGGCGGGCCCGAGTCTGCTCGGCTTTGGCTTGAGAAATGCCGACAGGGATCAGCGCGGCGCGCACGACGAGAGTGACGAGCACGACGGCGACGGCGGCGGATGCGGCGCCGGTGAGCGGCTCCAGGATGGCGGCGATCCACATCAGCGCGCCGTAGGCCGCGTCCAGGAGCGCGGTGATGGGTGGGAGGGAGAAGAGGTCCATGAACGTCCGTTCGGTCGATGTCTGGTGGGCGGAGTTCGACCACGAAGACGTCGGCGGACGCAGGAGAGACCCCGTACGTGCGGGGTTCGGGGCGGCGCCGGCCTACGTGGCCGAAGCCACGAGACCGGGGGCTCTGGGGCGGGCGTGGCCCGCGGCATCCGGATCGCTCTGCGCGAGCGGAACGGAGACATCGATCGCGCGTCGTGGCCGGGATACCGCGGCCCCGGTCGTCGCACGGAGTCCACGCCGGGCATGCAGTGCGATCGCAATCGCGGCGATCGCGAGAGTCATCGCTGTCGCGACGACCACGGTGCCGGGATCGGCGCTCGCGACGATACCGAGCGAGACCAGAACGAGGTGCAGCACGGAGCCGATCGACTCGAACATGCGCGCACCCCCTCTTTCTGCCCTCACGGTAACACGGGACGTAGGGGCCCTCGGGGTCGGAGTGGGGTGAAAGGATCAGGTGCCCGGTGGCGAGCGGCAAAAGGACGCGCGGTGCTCAGCCGACGCGGCGGTGCACCAGGAGGGGGAGCACGGTGCTCGCGCCCGCGCGACGCAAGGCGGCCGCCGCGATCGTCACGGGCCACAGCGACGACGAGGCATCCACGACGAGCAGGACCGCGCGCCCGGCGACGACGTCTGACGCCGTGATGGCGTCTTTCCACGCGGCTGCTTCCTGCGCGGATGTCAGCCCGCGGGATGTGCGGGCTGCGCGGACGGCAGCATCGTCGATGGCGAGCGGTGCGACCTCCATGCGGCCGATCGCCGCGAGTTCGTGCACCAGGCCTGCCGTCAACGCCGGGAATCCTGCGGCGGGGAGGCCCGCGATCACCTCGGGCCGCACCGGCCAGCTGCGTCGCCACGCGCCGAGCGCAGCCACGAGGGCATCGACCAGTTCGGGGGAGGGCTCGGCATCCGCGGCGAAGGTCTGCGCGATGAGTTCACGCCACTCGGGTGCGTCGGCGTGCACGAGGGCTCTGCCTTCGGCCGCCATCTCACCCGGGGCGATGCGTCCGCGGGTGCCGAACGCGCCGCCGGGCCACATCTTCCGCGGTTCGACGAGGTGAGCGCGAGTGCGGAGAGCGGATGCCACGGCAACCGTGACCTCGGGTGACGGTGACGCGCGCAGCCCGTCGGGGAGGCGGCCGGTGCAGACGCTGCACCGGCCGCACGGGGCAGCCGTGGGGTCGTCGAGCGATTCCTGCAGCAACTGCATCAGGCATCGTCGCCCGCTCGCGTAGTCCCGCATGATGTCGGCCTCGCGGCGGCGCACGGCGATCACGCCGTCGTAGTGCGCGGCGTCATAGATCCAGTCCTGCCCGGTGCGCAACCAGCCGGCCTCGGTGCGCTCCACGACTCCGTCGACCGCGAGCTGCTTGAGCATCAGCTCGACCTTGGTGCGCCGCAGCCCCGACTCGGCTTCCAGAGCCGGAACGCTTGCCGCGCCATCGGTCGGAGTCACGGCGAGCAGGCGCGCGACCTCATCGGGATCGGGGAGCGACGCGGTGACGAAGTAGTCCCAGATCGCGGCATCCTCGTGGGCGCTCAGCAGCACCACGACGGCGCGGTCGATCGCCCGCCCGGCTCGCCC